>JAJRDC010000153.1 GCA_028678635.1 Methanomicrobiales archaeon | reverse complement strand
CCATGATCGACGCACGGCAGAAGGAGGTGGCCGCCGGCAGGGACCGGATCGTGGCCGAGGGGAGGCTCTCCGGCTGGATGGTGGAGGACGCGGACCTGAAGATCTGGCTCCATGCTCCCATTGCGTGCAGGGCCAGGCGGATCGCCGAGCGGGACGGGACCGACGAATATACCGCCCGCGACCTGGCCATCCAGCGGGAGGACTGCGAGTACACCCGCTACCTCCACTACTATGGCATCGACATCCGCGACCTCTCCCGCTACGACATCGTCCTCAATTCCGAGCACTGGAACCCGGAAGCCCTCGGCGCCATCGTGGACGTGGCCATCGGGGCGCTGAAGAAGCCGCGGGCCGGATCCTAGAAGCCTATTCTCCGGTTTCTCCCAACCCTGCACCCGTTACCCGGGCCGGCACCGCAATATTCCTTACCCATCAGGGCGAATCTGGTGTCTGGTAACGGGGTGGAGGATGGAACAGTGGTCGTCCAGGCTCGGGTTCCTGCTGGCCGCCATCGGGTCAGCGGTGGGTATCGGGAACATCTGGCGGTTCTCGTCGGTCGTGGGGCAGAACGGCGGCGGGGCCTACCTGATCCCCTACCTTCTGGCGGTCTTTGTCTGCGGGGTTCCCCTCCTTGCACTGGAGATGGCGGCCGGGCGGCATTATCGCGGGGATGTGGTAACGGTCTTCCACACTGTCCGGGACCGGTTCCGGATCATCGGCTGGCTCATCTGTGTGATCGTCTTCCTGATCCTCTCCTACTACCTGGTGATCACCGGCTGGACCCTGGCCTACCTCTGCTTTGCTGCCACAGGATCCGCCGTCTCCTTTGACGGGTTCACCGGGTCGCCCCTTCCCCTGCTCTTCTTCATCGTCTCTGCCCTCGCCACCGGGGGAATCATCTCCCTGGGGGTGAGGGGGGGCATCGAACGGATCACGACGATCCTCCTCCCCCTCATCTACCTGATCCTGGGGGTGATGGTGGTCTATGCCGTCACGCTTCCGGGTTTCAATGAGGGGATCACCTACTTCCTGACCCCTGACTTCTCGGTGCTGGGAGATCCGGGGATCTGGTCTGCTGCCGTGGGCCAGGCCTTCTTCTCACTGTCGGTGGGTTACGGGATCCTGATCACGTATGGTGCATACATGGAGCGGGGAATCAGGATCGGGCAGTCCTCTCTGATCATCGCAGCAGCCGACACCCTGGCCTCGATGATGGCCGGTCTCGTGATCTTCCCGCTGGTCTTCACGTTTGGCCTGGAACCATCCATGGGTGCCCAGCTGGCCTTCACCACCCTGCCACGGGCATTTGCCATGATGCCGTTTGGCCAGGCCTTTGCCGTGGCCTTCTTCTTCCTGCTCTTTGCTGCGGCCATCACCTCTGCCATCTCCATGCTGGAGGTTGGCGTGGCATCGGTGGAGGGTTCCACAGGGATATCCCGCCGCCGGGTCACCCTGTTCCTGACCGGTCTCGTCATCCTCCTCGGGCTCCCGTCTGCCCTCTCGTACACGGGCATCTCCCTCTCGGTGGGAGGAATCCGGATCCTGGACCTCATGGATGAGACCGTGGGAACCATGGCCCTTCCGATCACCGCTCTCCTCATTGCCGTGGTCTTCACGTGGTACGCGGGGAGGGGGCTCCTGGAAGCAGAGATGGGATCCGAACCAAGGTGGCTGAAGGTGGTATTTCCGATCACCAGGTACCTGGCCCCGGCGGTGCTCGCAGTGATCACGGTGGCCCGGATCGTCTATGCCCTGGACTTCCCCGGCTGGCACCTGCTTCCGGGCATCCATTACATCGGAATCCTGCTCCAGGGCTCTACCACGGTACTCCTCCTCTCGGCACTGGTGCTTGTCGCGGCGCTGCTCTGCGGTCTCACGGAGTGCCGGCGTCCGCACCAGCGATGAGATGGAGCAGTTCCAGCGGGCGGTGGATCGTGTGGTGGGCGGGGGTCTCCTCCCCCCGCGTCCCCGCGAACCGGTCACCATAGGCTGCGTACACGGTGGTGAGGCCGATGGCCCGCGCGGGGGCGATATCCCGCCGCGGGCTGTCTCCGACGGCCAGGCCCTGGTCCGCACGTACTCCCATCTCCCTCAGCGCATGGAGGAAAGGTTCCGGCGAGGGTTTCCAGGTCCCCGTGGATTCCGGGGTGACAAGGCAGGCGAAGAAGCCGGAGATCCCGACCTTCCCCATCCGTTTCTCGGCATTCTCCCGGTTCGCGTCCGTCACGATGGCCAGGGGAATCCCGTCCCCGGTGAGCCGCTCCAGGAGCCGGGGTACCCCTTCATAAGCCCGGGTGCAGCGGATCTTCACCTCGTCATAGATCCGGACAGATTCCTCCCCGGTCTCCGGGGAGAGGACCCCATGGTCGGAGAGGAAATCCAGGATGTTCCGGGGATCCTCGAACCCGTGGGCCTCCCTGAGGAAGTAGGAGAAGAGCACGTCGGCGTCACCCGTGCCCACCCGGCGGACAATGGCCCGGCACGCCTCCCTCTTCGCGTGGACCAGGTCCACGAGCGTGTTGTCCAGGTCAAAGAGGATTGCCGAGGGCCATGAGTGCAGGGCCATGGTGTTCCTGTGGCGGCCGGAGTGGCCGCTCCCAGTACCCGTGGACCATCCCGGAAGATAGAGCATTCGCGGCCCCTGGATGCCGTCCCTTCACGGGATGCCCCGCAGAACACAGTCTCCGATCGGGTGCGGGAGAGGTGCGAGCCCCCACGGTGCCCCTTCCCCTAAATACCCGATAGACCACCCGGAAAGGTCATATGAATGATGAGACATTGTCATGTACGCCTGATGTCCGAATTAACCAGGCCGGAAGAACGGGGGAAGATTCCATTGGTTGACAAGAAATGGATCGCGGCAGCCCTGGGATTCCTGAATCCCGGCTGCGTGACCACCTATCTCACGAAGGGGCCGGGACTGTTCATCGCCGCCATCGCCCTGAACATCGCCTTCACATACCTGCTGGGTCTCGCCGGGATTCTCATCATCGCGGGTATTGCCGCCGTCTATGGATTTGTCGAGGCGGAAAAGATGAGCGAGGTGCATCCCCTATGGACATTCTGGGTGTGGTTCATCTTCTGCATCCTCGTCGTTGGCGGGACGGTCGTGTACGAATTCATGAGGGTTCTGTGACGGACCCGGCCGTCTCTGACCCCTCCTGACCCGGTCGCGGTCATGGCATCTTCAGGAACGCAGGTGCTGTACTGCAGGTGAATCCGGTGCCCTGCAGGGGTGGCGGGAGGGGCCCGGCCGGTCCCCGCCACGATGATGCTCCGAACACGCCTTGCTCCTGCGCGGTTCTCCCTTGGCCTGAACAACCTGCAGGGGGCACGCCCACGCGGCGGGGGCGGTGAGCCCCCGAGAGCGTCTCACCAGTACGCTTGGCATCGGGGAAACCGACAGGAACTGATGAACAGGATAATCCGGGGGCCGCATGGGAGGCGGCGGGGGCGGCGTTATCGGGTGAAGTGATTCCCGGTCCAGTACTTGTAGCCCTCGAACCAGAGGATGGAGAGTACCCCGGCACCGGCGGCAACGGCCAGGTACTGGGGCGGGACCGGGGCGAACCGGAACAGGTCCTGGAGGGCGGGAATGAAGAGGACCAGGGCCAGGCAGGCGAGGGTCCCGCCCGTGACCCACGAGAGCGCCCGGTTGGGCGTCCTCAGTGTGGTGGAGAGGGTCTCTGACCAGGACCGGTTCGTGAGGATCAGTCCCAGGTTTGCGATCACAATGGTGGTGAAGGTCAGGGTCCTGACCTCAGCCTCCCCCAGCCCGTGCACCAAGGCTCCCGCGTAGATGCCCAGGACGATGGCCAGCACCACCCCCCCCTGCACGAGACAGAGGGCCAGGGTACGGCGCGTGAAGAGCCGCTCCTCCCGGCGGCGCGGCGGCCGGGTCATCACGTCCTTCTCCTCTCCTTCCGACTCAAAGACGATGGAGCAGGCGGGATCGATGATCAGCTCGAGAAAGACGATGTGGACCGGCAGGAGCACGAGGGGCATGGAGAGGAGTACCGGGATCAGGGACATCCCTGCGATGGGGATGTGGACGGAGAGGATGTAGGCCATTGCCTTCTTCAGGTTGTCGTAGATCCTCCTCCCCATCCGCACGGCGGCGACGATGGAGGTGAAGTTGTCGTCCAGGAGGACCAGGGAGGACGATTCCCGGGCCACATCGGTCCCGCGCCTGCCCATGGCGATCCCGATGTCCGCGGATTTCAGGGCCGGGGCATCGTTCACCCCGTCGCCCGTCATGGCCACCACCTCCCCGATGTCCCGGAGGGCGTTCACGATCCTGAGTTTCTGCTCCGGCACCACCCGTGCATAGATGGCGATGCTGCCCACCTGTTCCCGCAGTTTCCCATCGGAGATCTGCTCCAGTTCTGCGCCGGTGAGGATACGGTCCGGGAAAGGGAGCCCGATCTCCCGGGCAATGTGCTGCGCGGTGAGGGGGTAATCGCCGGTGATCATCACCACCCGGATCCCCGCGGAACTGCAGTCACCGACGGCAGCCGGAACCCCCTCCCGGACCGGGTCCGCAAACCCGATGAGCCCCAGGAACTCGAAACGGAAGTCGTGCTGCTCCCCGGGGAGGCTTG
>JAJRDC010000218.1 GCA_028678635.1 Methanomicrobiales archaeon | reverse complement strand
TGCACCCCGGATCCGGGAACTCCTGGAGATCGCCAAGGAGACCAAGGAGGATGCCATCCGGGCAAAGGAGAAGAAGACGGCTCTCTTTGACGAGGATATCGAGCCGCTGTTTGAGTGAGGGCGTGGGCATGAAAAGGGTTGGAATATTCTTCATCTTCCTGGTCATTGCCGCGTGCATGATCCAGGCGGGATCTGCATTGAAGATCGTAAACCTGGAGGTCACACCGACGGGAGACGTTCAGGCCGGGGATACGGTCTCGGTCCAGGGAACCGCGGATCTGGGAGATGGCGGGATCAGTGAGGACGAATACCTGGAGTTCTACACCCAGCTGGACAGGCCCACCGTGCACTGGGAGTATGCCATCGGGATTGACGGGAAGTACCCGCCGGTCACCACTTCAGGCGGGCAGTATCTGAGAATCGGCGGATGGGTGCTCTCCTACCCGGAGGATTACTCGGTCTCCGTCAAGGTGACGGTCGATGGCGTGGTGCCGGATACCGCGTCGGGGGAGCTCATCGTATTCCGGGCCCGCCAGCTGGACGAGGATGACCAGCTGGTGGGAACCGAAGTCGTGAAAACCGTGACGGTTTATAACCCGGAGGAGGTCGCGGCCCAGATATCTGCCGTGGAGGGAAACCTGGCAGCCCTCAAGACGAGCATCGATCAGAGAGCTGCGGCAGGCATCAGCGTGGGGGACGCGCAGAGCTACTATACGGCGGCGTTCAATGCCATCTCCTCTGCCAAGAGTGCAGCCACAGGCGCTGTGATCGGGTATCTGAACACGGCCATGAGCAACATCAACGAGGCCAATACCGCCCTTGACCGTGCGTATTCGCAGCAGTCTATTGACCAGACCCAGCAGACCATTGACAGTGTCATCGGCCTGTACAACGAGTTCACCGTGAACCGTTCCCTGAAGATCTCGGATCCCCGGCTGGTACCCATCACGCAGAAGAGGGACTTTGCCATCAGCACCCTTTCCAGTGCTAAGGATGACCAGGCCGCAGGCTCCTATGCTTCGGCCCGTGCCAAGGCGGTGGAAGCAGGTGTCCAGGCCCAGGATGCCTGGAACCTCGCCCTTGACCTGAAGACGGAGCTGGACAGCGGGTTCTCACTGAACTTCAATCTCGGCGGGATCCTCCTCCCCATGGGAATCATCCTCATCATTGTGTCCGCAGTGGGCGGGGTCTACTACTGGAAGAAGTACCGGAGCTGGGACGAGCTCGGGTAGAACCCCGGAACTCTTCTCCTTCTTTTCCCTGACGGGATCCCTGTCCACCGGATGCTCTCCGAAGGTGCCGTCCACCCATCGCCTCCGCCGCCGGGGCCGCAGTGGAATTGTCTGATTGAACCAGGCCGGTGTCATCTGTCTTCGGAGTACTACCGGGACGCTCCGGTCGTGGCTCAGCCCCCCCGCCGCGTGGGCGCCCCCCCCGCGGATTCCTGGCTGATCTGTCAGTGTACACCCGACGTGGAGAGACATCCTCCGGGGGAGGGACCGGTAGGGTCAGAGCCCCCTCCTACATCATGGTGGGGAACGATCAGAGGTACGCCGGGACCGGCGCATCATCCCGTTTCGGAGAAGACTGCATCGGGAACCGAATGTCCTATTGAAGAAAAGAAGAGAGCGTGGCATCCGAAAGATGAGCAAGCTTCCTCAGCTCCCTCCGGCGGGAGATACGAGGAAGTCGCCGGCCGACCATCCCCCGGCTGGAGGCACTGCCTGGGACGCATTCACCATCATGAAGATGTCCAGGTTCATGGACCCGACCTTCCCGTCCCTCTTCACGTAGTATTCCAGGACACGGAGGGGAACATTCTTTGCCTGCGCGATGTCGTACCAGCTGAACCAGTAGTTCAGGCGGTACGTCCGCTTGTCGTAGCCGGGGAGCGAGGCGTAGGATTCCACGTCGTACGCAATGATCATGTCATAGGGCTGCCGGTACAGGATATCCTCGTCCACCCGCCTGCTGAAATAGCTGATGTTCTTCCCGGCGTCCCCCCGGAAGTACCAGGGGAGGGGCCAGTAGTTCTTGGAGGAGATGGCCACCCGGTCCGCGTGCTGTATGAGGGCCATCACTTCCCGCATCTGCTCCGAGTTCTGGACCTGCACGATGGGTTCATTCACGTCAGCCGGGACAAAGGCCACATGCCAGGTACAGAGGGCGAGGAAGATCACCGAGACCACGGCGATCACGGTCTTCGTATCCGTCAGCCGGTACACGGCCACGATGGCCATGGGGAGGAGCTGCTGGAGGATCAGCCATGGGACCTTTTCGCCGATGTACCCGTAGGCGGCCATGGAGAAGACCATCCAGAGGATGCAGAAACGGGTGAACTCCTCCTGTTTCAGGTTCTTGATCCCTGTCCCCATCTGGGCAAGGGAGCGGGAGACCAGCTCCCCCATCGGCGGCTCCCCGCTCCCCCCCCGGACACGATCGAACCACCGTTTCAGCCGGTACCCGAGGCCGGTTTCCCCGACAAGGAACTGGCCGGTGCCGTAGAGGGCTAAAAGAAAGATGGGGAGCTCATAGAGAGCGAGGAGGATGACGTAGAAGTAGGGTGGGCCGCAGAGCCGGCACTGCTCGTGCATGGCCGTCCAGTGCTCGATGGCCCTCTGGGCACCGGTGGTGAGGGTCTCCGGATGGGCACCCAGGGCACTGTACAGGAGAGCCATGATCCCCATGACCATGATCACCGCTCCGACCAGGTGGATCTTCCATTCGGACGGGAGCCGGAACTTTCCCTTCCAGATGGCGTACACGAAGTAGAGGCCGAAGATGGCCAGGATGAGGGGGAACTCCTCCTTGCTGCAGAGCCCCCCGGCAGCCCCCAGGGCCGCGAGGAGGGCATACCGGCCCTTGCCGGTGTCCAGGTACAGGAAGAGGGCCACGGCAAGCAGCATGGAGAAGAAGAGCATGAAGATATCGTGACGGAGGAAACGGGAGAAGTAGACCATGCTGGGCGAGAGGGCCAGGAAGAGGGCAGCGACCAGGGTCTCCCGTTTCCCCAGGAATCCGTGGCGCTGGAGGGGGAGGAGGAGCAGGATGATCAGGCACCCCAGGAGGGAGGGTACCAGCCGTCCTACGAGGTCGCTCTCGCCGAAGAGGCGGAACATCGCCGCCGTCACATAGTAAAGGACCGGGCCGTGGTACGAGGGGTCATAGGACCAGATCCCCTCGTGGAGGAGCCGGTACGAGAACCATGCATGGATGGCCTCGTCATGGTGGAAGAGCTTGAGGTCCAGCACCGCGAACCGCAGGACAACGGCCAGTGCGAAGATGGCAGAAAAAAGAACTTCAAAGGAGAGCTTCTGCCGGATCCCAGACGGGATCAGGGCGGCAGCCCGCCGCATGCGGGATCAGCTCTCCAGAACGATCTCGATCCCGATATCCTTGGGCACCTGAATCCGCATCAGCTGGCGGAGGGCGCGCTCGTCTGCGTCGATATCGATGAGCCGTTTATGGACGCGCATCTGCCACCGGTCCCAGGTGGCAGTCCCTTCGCCGTCGGGGCTCTTCCGGATCGGGACCACCAGGCGCCGGGTGGGCAGGGGGATGGGTCCTGCCAGGTTCACCCCGGTTCGCTCGGCGATCTCCCGGATCCGGTCACAGACCATCTCGACCTTCTTGCAGTCGGTCCCCGAGAGGCGGATTCGTGCTTTCTGCATGTGACGTCACCGGAACATGAGGATTATCTCATCTGTTTCTGGACAAGGTCAATGCACATACCGGCGGCAATGGTGGACCCCATGTCCCGGATGGCGAACCGGCCCATCTGCGGGATCTCCTTGATCCGCTCGATGACCATCGGCCGGCTCGGCTTGATGACCACGATGGCGGCATCGCCGGTTTTCAGGAAGGTGGGGTTCTCCTCCTTCACCTGGCCGGTCTTGGGGTCCAGCTTCTTCTTGAGCTCGGTGATGGTGCAGGCCACCTGCGCGGTGTGGCAGTGGAAGACCGGGGTGTAGCCCACGGTGATGGCGCTGGGGTGGTAGAGGACCACGATCTGGGC
>JAJRDC010000071.1 GCA_028678635.1 Methanomicrobiales archaeon | reverse complement strand
GGTGTCCAGGGGCTTGACGGACCTGAACGTGGTGAGCCATCCCGTCCCCCATGAGGAGATGATCATCATCCCCACGAAGAGCAGGGCGATGCCGATCAGCACCACCTTGCTCCAGAAACTGGTCTTCTTCTCCTCCTCCCGCTTCATGCCTATTACATCGGGCGAAAAGCAAGATAAAACCTCCACCGGGAGACCCTGCGCTTCCTGTCTGCCGAAACAGCAATTATTAAGTATCATGAGCGCTCACCATTGGTTAGCCATCTGCGGACCAGGATATGGCGTCCGCAAAGGCAGCAACTGGGGTGATGAGACATGGTTTGGCGAAGGTACAGGCCGCATTCCGCGGTCTGGAACGAGTTCAACGATCTGATGCAGGAGATGGAGAGCCAGATCTCCTCCCTCATGGAGGAGGTGGAGACCACCCCCCTGCTTCCGGCAAAGGAATTCCGGGGACGGCTGATCCCGGCCATCCGCGGGGATCTCCGGGTGGATGTGCGGGAGCATGACGACGAGGTGGTGGTGGTGGCGGACCTCCCCGGCGTGGAGAAGGACGATGTCGCCATCCAGCTGGTGGACCCGAGGACGCTCCAGATCTCCAGCGAACGCAGGGCAGAACAGGAGGAGAAGGCGGAAGGCTACTACATGAAGGAGCGGCGGTTCGGATCCATGGACCGGCTGATTCGCCTTCCCGCCAGTGTGACGGAGGACGGTGGTTCCGCTTCCTTCACGAACGGCGTTCTTGAGGTGCGGCTGAAGAAGACCGCAGAGGAGAAGGCGAAGAAGATCCCCATCGAGTGAATCCCTCCCCTCCCTTTTCTACCGATTCATTGAAGTCACCGGAACGTACATCCTACCGGGAATGGACAAGAAGAAGGTCCGGGACTACATGACCTACGACGTGGTCTGCATAGACGCCCAGTCTTCGGCCAAGGATGTCCTGGAGACCATCCAGAAGACCGGGCATGACGGGTTTCCCGTCGTGGACAACCACGAGGTGGTGGGATACATCGCCGCCCGGGACCTCCTCTTTGTCGCACCCACGGTTCCCATCAAGACCGTCATGTCCACCCACCTGATCGTTGCCGATCCCGACATGTCCATCAACGATGCCGCCCGGGTGATCTTCCGGTCCGGTATCCAGAAGCTGCCCGTGGTGGACGAGCAGAACCGGCTCCTCGGGATCATCTCCAACTCGGACGTGATCCGGTCCCAGATCGAGCACGTCTCGCCTGAGAAGGTCTTCAAGTTCATTGACACGCTGCGCAAGCTCTACAACGTGGATCCCCAGATGAAGCGGGAACAGGTGCCCATCGCCCAGCTCCTCCCTACCCAGGCCAAGATCTACGAGGATGAGCTGGAGGGGAGGATGTACGAGATCAAGAAGGGCCTGGCCGAGCCCCTGATCGTGGTGAAGCGGCCCGGGCGGCTGATTCTCGTGGACGGTCACCACCGGGCCGTGGCGGCGAAGCGGCTGGGGATCCAGACGCTGGACGCCTACATCATTGAGATCGACCAGGACATCGAGCTGGGGATGGAGCGGACCGCCCGGTCCATGAACCTCTCGACCCTGGACGATATCCGGGTCATGGACTATGCCCGGCACCCGCTGGTGGCCCTCACCCACCGGCTGGTCCGCCACGGGTAAAAAAAAATTCAGGAGCCTTCGTACCCGAGATCGTACTCGCTGTTCAGCACATGCTCCTTCACGACAGTGCCCGTGGCCACCGTCACCTCGGGCCAGATCCGGGTCCCGGAGTGGACCACGACAGAGTCGGCCAGGTGGACCCGGGGGCCGATGACCGTGTCGTTCTCGATGCTGCAGCCGTCGCCGACCACCGTGTCGTTGTCGATCACGCTCCCGCTGATGGTGCTCTCCCTCCCCACCACCACCCGGTTGTAGATGGAGGAGGAGAAGATCTTGGTGTGTCCCCGGATCGTGCACCCTTCGCCCAGGGAGGTGTAGGGCCCCACCAGCACGTGCTCGCCGATGGTGGTCCCTGCCCCGATAGCCACCGGCCCGATGATCCGGGACCCTGCGGCGAGCGTGATGGAGCCGCCCATCTGCACCGGCCCCACGACCCGGGCTCCGTGCATGGAGAGGTCGCCGCTGATGCTCGTGTGGGGCAGCTCCTGCAGCTTCCACCGTTCCGCCTGCCGCAGGGAGCGGGGGCTTCCCACGTCCGTCCAGTTGCCCCGGGCCAGCCAGCCCTTCAGGAGTTTCCCCTCCTCCATGAGGGCCGGGAAGAGGTCCCGGGCAAAGTCGTATTTCTTCCCCGCGGGGATGTGGTCCAGCACGTCGGGGTTGCAGACATACATCCCCGTGCTCGCCAGGTTGGAGAAGATCTCGCCGGGTGACGGCTTCTCCCGGAACCGCTTCACGTGGTAATCGGCATCGATCTCAGCGATACCGTACTCGCCGGGGTCATCGATGGAGATGAGTCCGATGGAGAGGACGCCGCGACCATGGAGGTGCTCCCGGTAGAACTCCAGCAGGTTCAGGTTCGTCACATGGTCCCCGCCCACCACCAGGAATTTCCCGTCCTCAAGGTACCGCTGGGCATTCTTCACCGACCCTGCGGTGCCGAGTTTCGTCTTCTCCCGGACGTACTTCAGGGAAACATTGAAGAGCGATCCGTCGCCCAGGGCCTGCTCGATCTCCTCTGCCATGTACCCCACCGTGAGCACCACATCGGTGAATCCTAGGCTGGAGAGGTGGGAGACCAGGTGCTGGATGGAGGGGATGTTCGTGATGGGGATGCAGGGCTTGGGGCGCTCGAACGTGAGGGGGCGCAGGCGTGTCCCCTCGCCCCCGCACATGATGCACACCTTCATGCGTAGGAGTAGGACGCAGGGGGTTTTAAGGGTGAGGATGCCGCCCCGGCCCCCGCAGGTCTCTCTCATTCAACAACATCGGTGCAATCCATTCACAGACTACCAGGGGGACGCTCTCGAAGGCTCCGCAGCGGCTCCGCCCCCGCCCGCCGCGTGGGCACCCCCCGCCGGTTCTCCGGGAATGCACTTCATTCGGGCATTCACCGATATGGTGGGACTTTCCTCACGGCATGGGGGAGGGAACGGGAGGGGGCGAACAGCCCACTCCCGCACCATACGAGGGCATCACCGATTGGTAGGAGTGGCTGCAGCATGCCGCTGCCACCGTTTTGCGAGGAATGCCGCCACGACGAGCAGCGTCATCCCGTTCACGATGACAAAGAGGACCGGGTCGGCGAGGTCGGATCCTATCAGGTTGGCATGCACGGTTCCCAGCAGGATGGCGATATAGAGGAGGGCATGGACGGGGCGCCATCCCTTCCCCAGCCACCCCTGGAACACGGCCGCAAGGACTCCCGCGTACACCAGGATGAGAGCGGCTCTCCCGCCATTCATCAGGAACGCGTCCAGCGAACGGATCACCGGGATGAACAGGTCCGCTCTCCCCAGCCGGAGCGCGAGTGAGACCGGGTGGAGGGTGATGAGGATGAGGCCTGCCAGGGCCGCGCGGTGGTGGACCGCCAGGAACGGGGCGCCAAGGAGCTTCCGGATCTCACGGAGGAAGGGGGACATCATGGCGGCCAGCTGCAGGGTGAGGAGGCCGGTGAGGGCCGCGAGCCGGATGGTCACGGACCAGGGATCAGTGCCGCCGGCGAGGACGCGCCAGATGACCAGGAGGTACAGGACCGCAACTCCTGCCAGAACAGCCCAGCGGGGCACCAACATCCAGTACC
>JAJRDC010000038.1 GCA_028678635.1 Methanomicrobiales archaeon | reverse complement strand
TGGCGTTCAAAGTGCTGGTCAGCGACCCCCTGGCGGAAGAGGGCCTGGCCATTCTGCGGGAGAAGTGCAGGGTGGACGTGAAGACCGACCTCCCCGAGGCGGAACTCGTGAAGATCATCGGGAACTATGACGCGCTGGTGGTGCGAAGCGGGACCACTGTTTCGGCGCCGATCATCGAGGCCGGCCACCGGCTGAGGATCATCGGGCGAGCGGGCGTCGGCGTGGATAACATCGATGTGGAGGCGGCCACCCGGAAGGGGATCCCGGTGGTGAATGCCCCCGAGGGGAACACGCTGGCCGCCACCGAGCACACGATGGCCATGATGTACGCGCTCGCCCGAAACATCCCGCAGGCCAACGCCTCCTTAAAGCAGAAGCAGTGGAAACGATCGAAATTCATGGGCGTCGAGCTGAACGAGAAGACCCTGGGGATCGTGGGTCTGGGGCGCATCGGCCGTGAGATCGCCAAGCGGGCCAGCGCCATGGAGATGCGCTGCATCGCCTACGATCCCTTCCTCACCAAGGAGCGGGCCGCCCAGATGGGTGTGGAGCTGATGGGGCTGGACGATGTCATCCGGCAGGCGGACGTGATCACGGTCCACACCCCCCTCACCAAGGAGACCACCCACCTGATCGATGCAGGGAAGTTCGCCATGATGAAGGACGGCGTACGGGTCATCAACTGCGCCCGCGGCGGGATCATCGACGAGAAGGCCCTGTACGACGCCCTGCAGTCCGGGAAGGTGGCAGGGGCTGCGCTCGACGTCTTTGAGGAGGAGCCGCCCACGAAGTCGCCCCTTCTTGACCTGGAGAACGTGATCGTGACCCCGCACCTGGGAGCGTCCACGGTGGAGGCCCAGCTGAACGTGGCGGTCTCGGTGGCAAAGCAGATCATCACCGTGTTCGAGGGAGGGCAGGCCAAGTACGCGGTGAACGCCCCCATGATCCCGCCCGACCTCCAGGACCGGATCGAGCCCTTCGCCATCCTTGCAGAGAAGATGGGCCGGTTCCTGATGCAGCTCGTGGAGGGCCGGGTCGAAACGGTGGAGCTCACCTACGGCGGGGAGCTGGCCGCCATGGCCCCCAACACCCGGTTCGTGACCCGTCTGGCCCTGAAGGGGATCATGGACCCCATCCTCCAGGTGCCGGCCAACGTCATCAACGCCGAGTTCATTGCCCGGGAGCGGGGGATCAGCGTCCGGGAGACCCTCACGGAGGAGGCCCAGGGGTTCCGGAACCTGGTCACGATACGCCTCAAGACCGACCGGATGGAGGAAACGATGTCAGGCACCGTCTTCACGAAGGACCGGATCCGGATCGTGGGGATCGGCGGGTACACGATGGACATGATCCCCGAGGGGTTCGTCATCGTCTCCCGGCATCTGGACAAGCCGGGGGTTATCGGCCGGGCCTCCACCATCCTGGGCCAGGCCCAGATCAACATCGCCGGCATGCAGGTCGGCCGGATCCGGCAGGGAGAGGAGGCCATCATGGTGCTGAACGTGGACTCCGAGGTGCCTCCCGCCGTCATGGAAGAGATACGGGAGAAGGTCGGGATCTTCACGGCGAAGTTCGCGAAGATCTGAAACAGCTCCCCTATCCGTCCTTTTTTTCTTCCGGCCAGTCTTCGGGACGGGGCTGGATCTCCAGCCTCGTGAAGGTGATGGATTCATCCGGCGTCTGGTCCCCCTGTTCCCAGGCAACCCCCACGGTGTTGTCACCCAGGATCGCCATGTCCGAGTACGAGGCGGCCTCGTTGGAGATCACGTACACGAACGGGAATGTCCTGCCCCCGTCACCGCTCACTTTGAGGGCCAGGATCCAGCGGGAAAAGGTACCCTGCATATCGGCGAATGCCAGGGGAACCCCCGTGGGGCCGGTCCAGAGGATGCAGTCCCTCCCGCCATCGTCGGTCTGGTACCGGTACCGCTCGAAGGCGGTTCTCACGGTGGTCATGGTGAAGAAAGGTCTCGGAACAGACCAGGTCTCACCCCCGTCAGTGCTCTCGGCCAGCCACCGGTGGGGGGTCTCCATCTGGCGGATGTCCATGAGCACTCTCCCGTCCGGGAGCTCCACCAGCTGGTTCTCGTTGCCGCCCGCGGGATTGGGTACAGGCTGGCCCCGCTGCCAGGTGGTACCGTGATCATCAGAGTAGAGGGTGAAGTCGGCCCAGGGAGTCTTCCAGACCGGGACGAGAAGGCGCCCCTTCACTGTCTGGATGGCGCCCCCCGGGCCCGTGACGCTCCCGGTCCACGCGGGATCTGCCATGTCCCTCGCGAGGGCCGTCAGGTCCACCCGCCCGGACCAGGTCAGTCCATTGTCATCGCTAAAACGGGCAAAGGTCTCCATGTCACGCGAGCCGGGCTGTGCCGTGAATCCCGTTCGACCGGCCGTGTTGACGAGATAAATGACCCACAGCCTCCCAGTGTGCCAGTCCACAACAACGGACGGATTGAAAGCACCCCTGAGTTCGCCGGGATCGTCCAGGATCGCCAGGGGGCCCCAGGTGAGGCCGTTATCGCCGCTGCGTTTGTAGACCAGCCGGATCGTGGGTGTCTGGTAGTCCGGATCCGTGGCATTGGGGATGTACGCATCCGCGAAGAGGATCAGGGAATCATCGGGCAGGAATTCCAGGACGGGATTCATGAAGAGCGAATATCCATCGTCGCCCCGGCTGAAGGCATCCGTCCGGTACAGGGGGGTGACCACCAGGGCTCCCGGTGCGAGGGGTTCCCGTATCCCGCCAGTGGTATTTCCTGCAAGCCCGGTGTCATCAGAAACCGACAAGAGCGCGATGGCCGTATCGTCATCCAGGTACGGAGGCGGGAGAACAGGAGTATTCCCCGCGCCGGTGGCCCGTACACGGTCCAGCACAGGGCCGGTGAAAAATCCGGTGAAGTTCCGTTCTCCCGGGCTGAACCATGGGCCGAAAAGCCCTGGAGAAGAATAAGTTTCTCTCATGACCGTCGCGGATGCAGTGGTGCTGACAGGGGGTCCATCTCCCGGGGGATCACCGGTGGCCACCACCGTGTTCCGGTAACTGCGCCGTTCTCTCTGGTGGGAGCAGGAATAGACCGTGATCCTTCCGGGGAGGAGGCCGGTGAAGTTCCGGCTGCATTCCGGGGCCGTATCGGACGTGATGGTGATGGGGCTGAGAAACGCATCCCCGGTGTTCTTCACCGCCACGGTGAAGGTCGCGGACTGGCCGGCCTTCACCGTCTGGGAATCCGGCACCATCACCACCCGGAGGAAGGGGTTCGCCTGGGAGACGGCGGGCACCAGCAGGAAGAACACTGCAACAAGGACGGGGAGGAGCACACGGAACCGGGACATCCTCATATGTTTTGCCCCGGTACGGACAGCACCGGAACGATCGGGATTTCTGGCACGCATGGAGGATCCCGCGGTCTGCGGTAGGAGGTGTTCTCAGGGGATGTGAGTAATAACGGTTGCTTTTTCACCCCCCTCACACTTTTATACCGGGAGATCACATACCGGTAGTCCGGTACATCCCCTCGGGCTCGTGGTCTAGTTGGTTATGACGTCGCCTTGACATGGCGGAGATCTCGTGTTCGAATCACGACGAGCCCATTGTTGTTTCACTCCTTTCTCGCATGAAACCGCGGAAGATCGCCGTGACCTCCCTGGACGGGCCCATCGAGGATCTGGTGCGCAGGACAGACCATACCACCCTCGCGATCTGGGCGGCCGACTGCGCCGGGCGTGTCCTCCACCTGTTTGAAGCCAAGTACCCGAAGGATCCCCGGCCCCGGCACGCCATTGAGGCGTGCAGGGAGTGGGCCCGGACCGGCATCTTCCGGATGGCCGATGTCCGCCACATATCCCTTGCCGCCCACGCCGCTGCCCGGGCGGTGCCGGAGGGTGATCCCGCCCGGTCCGTCGCCCGGGCCGCGGGCCAGGCGATGGCAACAGCCCACGTACCCACCCACGCCCTCGCAGCGGCCCGGTACGCGGCCACCGCGGTCCGGGATGCGTCCTCGCCGTCAGAGGCTGAGAGTGCCACAATCAAGGAACGGGAGTGGCAGATCCGGCACCTGAGGGAATTGAGGGAACAATGAATCCGCCCGGCAAACACACGAGGGAAGTGCGGTACGCCATCTGAACACAATCCCGGCCTGTAATCACCCCGTAAAGCGAGGCTTTATCCGCCGGGTTGCGGTACAGCTCTTTCAGGAATCGGGAGTTCCCTGATGGACAGGAACGCACTGCACCGGTGGGTCACCCTCAGTGCCATCGGTGGGGTGTGTGTCTTCGTCATCACCGTGGCCGGGTCCGTTCTGCTCAAGCCTGACTACCATCTCTTCTTAAACTTCCTCTCCAACCTCGGGACCGGCGAGGTATCAGGACCGCTGTTCAGTGCGGGCATGGTGGGAACCGCAGCCCTCCTTGTCGTGTACTTTTCTGCGCTGCGCCCGGTCCTTGGCTCCAGCGAGCGTGTCCTCCTGGGGACGACGAGCGGTCTCGTCGCCGCGGTGGCCCTGGCCGGCGTGGGGATCTTCCCGGCAGGGACGGAACCCTGGCACACGTTCTCGGCGGCGATCTTCTTTCTCGCCTCCTGCCTTGCCGTCGTGTTCCTCCACGTGGTGGCCGTTGAGGAGCGCATCTCCACGCCCGTCAGCCGGGCTTCCGGCGTCGTGTACGTGGCGCTGGGAGTCCTCTTCGTGCTCCTGGAACGGCCCTGGGTGGAGAACCTGGCGGTGGTGGCCTTTGGGATCTGGCTCCTTGCCCTGGTGGAGGTGAGCGGGCGGTCCCTGGCCCGCACGCGTACCGACGGGCAGCCCCGGTCCCCGGGGACGTTCATCCCGTGACGGGTGACGGGACCGGGATGGTGTCCCTCTCACGAGCGTGGCATCCATCTGCCGTATGCCCTGACCCAATGGATTCATAAGCGAACCCTCCCCATAGTATACAGAGCGTGGTATCCGGACTCCTCTCGCGGGAGTCCCCCGGAACCGAACCAGACGCTGCGGTACAGGAGAGAAAGGGCATGGAGAACATATCCCCCAAGGTACAGAACCAGCTGGCAATGCTCCAGCAGCTGCAGCAGCAGCTCCAGACCGTTGCCGCACAGAAAGCCCAATACGAGATGGCCATCCGCGAGTCCCGCAGGGCCATCGAGGACCTGAAGGATCTCCCCGAGGACGTGGAGGTCTTCTCCAACGTTGGCACCGTTATGGTGCAGCAGAAGAAGGAGAAGGTCCTCGCCGGCCTCAACGAGAAGGTGGAGTCCCTGGAGCTGCGGGTGAAATCTCTGGAGAAGCAGGAGAAGGCCATGCAGGCCCGGTTCGAGCAGCTCTCCAACCAGATCAAGGGCGTTCTCGAGGGGGGCAAAAAGGCCATCCCCGAAGCGGACTGAATCCCTCTCTCTCTTTTCTCAGTTGAATTTTCTAAAAGTGAATCGGGAATCCATCCCATCATTTCTTGCATCGATTGATGACGGGAGGGGGCGCTGCCCCCTCCCTGGTCCCACCCCCGGTAAGGATAGCCTGAACCGTTCTGTCAGGGAACAGGGGGTGGATGGCCGGGAACCGATGCATCTGCCTAACTAACCCGGGGGGACGCCCACGCGGCGGGGGGCAGAGCCCCCCAGGAGCGTCTCACCTGTACAATATGGTGGAAAACCGACTCTGGCCTACCAGAAGAACCGAATCAGGGATTGGTGACGGGAGGGGGCCAGCCTCCCGGTCCCACCCCCGCGAGGATATCACGCCACGTCGGTGTATCCTCTCCAGTGGGATCTTTCTCCTCGTCACGCCACGCGCTGGAGCAGGTTGATGGCGTTCACCATCGCCTCCACCGAGGCGATGACGATATCGTCCCCTGACGCGCTGGCA
>JAJRDC010000042.1 GCA_028678635.1 Methanomicrobiales archaeon | reverse complement strand
GCGTTGAAGATGACCGCCGAAAGGATGGCAGTGTACGGTGTCGAGAGGCCCATCACGTTCAGTGCAGCCAGGGAGGGATAGATACCGACGAGGGCTGCCGGGATGATGGCAAAGTACTTGGAGACGTCGTTCGCCACGGAGAAGGTGGTGAGGGCACCCCGGGTCATCAGGATCTGTTTCCCGATCTCCACGATGTCCAGCAGCTTGGTGGGGTCGCTGTCCAGATCGATGATGTTCGCGGCTTCCCGCGCGGGCTGGGTCCCGTTGTTCATGGCCACCGCCACATCGGCCTGGGCCAGCGCAGGGGCGTCATTGGTCCCGTCACCGGTCATGGCCACCATGTTCCCCTCAGCCTGGTAGTCCCGGATCAGCCGGAGTTTCTCCTCGGGGTGGGCCTCGGCCACAAAGTCGTCCACGCCGGCCTCGGCGGCGATGGTGGCCGCGGTCAGGTGGTTGTCACCGGTGATCATCACCGTGCGGATTCCGATCCGGCGGAGGTCCCGGAAGCGTTCCCGGATACCGGACTTCAGGACATCCTTGAGATGGATGACCCCCAGGATCGTCGTGTCCCTGCACACGACGAGGGGTGTCCCCCCGGCTGAGGCGATCCCGGTGACCTTCGCCTCCAGGTCCCGGGGCACGGTGCCTCCCCGTGTCTGGACCGTCCGGATGATGGAGTCCGCGGCGCCCTTGAGGTAGGTGGTGCCGTTCCATTCAATGCCGCTTACCCGCGTGGCAGCGGAGAAGGGGATAGGCTTGGCACCCTCCGGCGGGGCGGCGGGGACTTCCCGGATCCGGGAGGCGAACTCCGCGATGCTCTTTCCCTCCGGCGTCTCGTCACCCAGCGAGGAGAGGTACGCCGCCTCGACCAGGTCATCCCGGGGCTGGCCGTCCACCGGGATCATCTCGGAGGCCTGCCGGGCACCCAGCGTGATGGTCCCGGTCTTGTCCAGGAGGAGCACGTTTACGTCGCCGGCCGCTTCGATGGCCCTTCCGGAGAGTGCCACGATGTTCTTCTGGAAGAGGCGGTCCATCCCCGCGATACCGATGGCCGGGAGGAGAGCGGCGATGGTGGTCGGCGCCAGGCAGACGAAGAGGGCCGTGAGGATGGTGGCCGAGAGCGGGGTGCCGATCCCCGCGGTCGCGGCACTGAACCGGGAGACCGGTTCCAGGTTACAGACAACCGCGAGAAACGCGATGGAGAGGGAGACAAGGAAGATCTGGAGCGCCACCTCGTTGGGGGTCTTCCGGCGCTCGGCTCCCTCCACCATGCAGATCATCCGGTCCAGGAACGTCTGTCCCGGATCCGCAGTGATCCTGACCACCATGTCGCCCGCAATCACCGTGGTGCCTCCGGTCACGGCGCTCCGGTCACCTCCGGATTCCCTGATGACCGGGGCCGACTCCCCTGTGACAGCCGCTTCATTGACGAGCGCTGCTCCTTTTACCACCTCCCCGTCGCCGGGGATGGTCTCTCCCGGGCCCACGAGTACCAGGTCACCGGTCCGGAGATCGGCGGATTGGACCGGGTGGGTATCTCCAAGGGTGTCGGCGGAACGGAGCCGTTTCGCCGTGATACTCTGGCGTGCCCGCCGGAGCGAGGCGGCCCGGGCCCTGCCCCGGCCTTCAGAGAGCGATTCCGCGAAATTGGAGAAGAGGACCGTGAGCCAGAGCCAGAGGGAGATGAGGCCGGTGAAGAGCGGAGGTTCGGCTGACCATCCGGCCAGGCCTGCCAGGAACATGATCGTTGTGAGGACCCCCCCCAGTTCCACGAGGAGCATCACGGGGTTCTCCCGCTGGCGACGGAGGTCCAGCTTCGCAAGGGAGTCCAGGAACGCCCGGGTCAGGAGGCCGGGTTCAAATGCACGGACATCGGGGAAGCGCTTGCGTGCCATCGTTACATCCCTCCCATCATCAGGAAGTGCTCGGCAACCGGCCCCATGGTCAGCAGGGGGAAGAACGTAAGGACGCCGACAATCACGATGACAAAGAGCATCCAGAGGATGAAGGCCGGCGTGGCGGTGGTGAGGGTCCCCGGGCCGGACGGAACCGTCTTCTTCTCTGCCAGGCTTCCCGCCAGAGCCAGCATCGCCACGGCGGGCACGAATCTGCCGATGGCCATGACAAGGGCCCCGGTGAGGGTGAAGAATGGCGACGTGGCGTCCAGCCCGGCGAAGGTGCTGCCGTTGTTGTTCGCCATGGAGGCATAGGCATAGATCAGCTCCGAGAGGCCATGGGGGCCCGGGTTCAGCATGGCTTCAGCCCCGGCAGGGACAAGGAGTGCAATCCCCGTGAAAAAAAGCACGAGGAGGGTGGGCACCAGGATGGCGACCACCGCCATCGTGATCTCCCTCCGCTCCACCTTCTTGCCAAGGTACTCCGGCGTGCGCCCGATCATCAGGCCTGCGATGAAGACTGCGACCACCACGAAGGCCAGGTAGGTGTAGAACCCGGAGCCGGCGCCTCCGAAGACGACTTCTCCGAGCAGCATCAGGAGCATGGGAACCATGCCGGCCAG
>JAJRDC010000167.1 GCA_028678635.1 Methanomicrobiales archaeon | reverse complement strand
CCGACGCGTCCACCGCCGCCTCCAGGTCTGACCGGGACGGGGTGACGGCCCGGACCGCGATCCGCACCATGTCCCCGTCCAGGGCCAGGACCACCACCGGCCGGTCAGGGGCAAGGGTTGCTACCAGGGCATCGGCAACGGCAGGTGCCGTGGCGGCATCTGCCACCCGGTACCACCCACCGGCCTCCGGCCCTGCCATCGCTGCCGCCACCGCCTCTGCGATCCGGATCCGCCACGCCCGGGTCACCTCCCAGGCCTGATCCGCCGACCCAGCGGTGCGCAGGCCCAGCGTGACGGCCAGCCCCCCGGCCCCGAATCTGCCGCAGGCATCCAGTACCGCCGCGAGGGCGTGAGCGTCGGGGACCAGTTCCTTCTCCAGGCCATAGCAGTCCCCGTAGAGGGATCCCATCGCCCGGGCAGAGATCCGGGGACCCGCTTCCAGGAGTACCAGGGAGAGGAGGAGGCCGGTGTCCGGTTCCCCGCTGCCCCCGCTCCTGGCCAGGAGGTCCTTCACGTGGGCCTCGTTCCCCGTGAACCCGGGGAGGGCAGGCGAGAGGGAGAGGAAGAGACCCTCGGCCACGTCCCGCCCAGGGAGCCGGAGCCCTCGCGACGGGGTGATGGTGCCAAGGGCCACCCCCTCGTTGCAGATCTCCCGGTTCATGCCTGCGAGGGGTTCGCCGTCTGCCACCATACCGGCCACCGCGATACCCCCAAGGTCCCGGTGGTCTCCCAGGTGCTGCGCCAGCAGGTAGGCGGCCCCGGCAGACGAGAGGTCCCTGCCGCCGGCCATCCCCGCCCGGTAGGGGTTCAGCTGGTAGGGCCCCGTAAAATGCGGGACATGGTGATCCACCACCATCACGTGGTCAGGGAGGTCGGTCCTGGATGCCCCCATCCCGCAGAGAACCAGGGCTCCCTCTTCCGGGAGATCCGCGGGTGTGAGATCCCCCGTGCACCGGAGCCGGAACCGGATCCCGGCACGCCAGAGGGCCGCCGCCAGAATCACGCCGGCGGCCACGCCGTCCGCATCATGGTGGGCTACCAGTTCCACGAACTCCTGGGCGTGCAACCGGTCCGCCAGGAGTTCGGTATCAGCCTCGAGCGTCATACACTAGCGGGACAGGAGGATCTCTGCTGATTCGGCCTTGTAGGTCCAGTCCTTGGGAAGGGTGCCTGCCCTCACGTAGTACCTGGCCAGGCGCCGGACCTTGGACTCGGTCAGATGCAGCTGCCGTTTATTGTGCAGGTCGTTCTTGTGGTCTGCCAGGTGCTTGCGCAGGCCCAGGGCCTTCCGGATCAGGTTGGCCAGGTCCTCGGGAAGCTTGGCCTCCATCCCCATCTCCGCAAGGATGGCCCCCAGGCGTTTCCCCATCACCAGCTTCACGTCGGGGACACCGTACTTGTCCCTGAGTACAAGGCCGATCTCGCTGGCCGGTTTACCCTGCTTCCGGAACTCCCGGATCACCTTCTCGATCTCCTTCACGTCGCTGTTGGACCAGGCCGGGACCTCCTTCCGGTACGGGCGCACCGAGCCTGATGTCCCCCTTCTGCGGGCATGCATTCGTGCCATGTCATCCTCCGTGGACGACAGGTTAAGTCGACAGGAAAAGAGCCTTCTCACCGGCTCCTGTAATCCCGGAGCCCCCGGTGGGGGGCAGTGCCGGAACGGCACGTCGGACTTACCTTCGCCTGCACATCCCTCGGGAAGTGCGGGTTAACGTTCTCTCGGATCATTCTTAACGGTATCGATGGTTTTCTCGGGCAAGAAGGGATTTACCCGATCGTGCAGATACCACATGAGGAAAGCACGGCCTGGAGAAGCCGGATGAGCCGCCCGTTGCAGAAGGCCTGGTGGGAGGAGCACATCTGGAGCATCTCCATCTTTGTCACGACGGTTCTCGCCATCGTGGCCACGGTCTACAGCCTCCGCCAGGGCATCACCGACGTCTTCCCCCACCTCTTCTACATTCCCATCGTCCTCGCCGCCTACTGGAACCCGAAGCGGGCCATCCCCTTTGCCATGGCGCTCGGCATCCTGTACATGGTCATGGTGGCCCTCTTCACCTATGGATCCATTGGCCCCGAACCGCTCATCAATGCAGGTATCAGGACGCTGGTGTTCCTCTGGGTGGCGGCGGTCATCGCCTACCTGTCGGGGCGGGTCCGTGAGGAGCAGCTGCGCTACCAGGGGATCTTTGACAGCTCCAATGCCGGCATCTGCCTGATCCGGCTCTCCAGCCGGACGATCCAGGGCGTGAATCCGCGGTTTGCCTCAATGCTGGGTTACTCCCGTGAGGAACTGGCGGGAAAGCAGTTCCACGAGATCATCCACAACGGCGCCACCCTCTCCCCGTTTTTCACCCGCATCTCGGAGGGATCCACCGTGGCGGAGAGCGAGATGGAGCTGCAGGCGAAAGACGGGAAGATCCTGTCCGTGCTCGTCTCAGCGGGAAGGTTCGCAGAGGACCTGGCCATCTTCACGGCCATTGACAACACCCGGCAGAAGGAGGCCGAGGATCTCCTCAGGCTGACGAACGAGAAGCTGCAGGCCATCATCGAGTTCCTGCCAGATCCCACGTTCGTGATCGACTCCGAGAAACGGGTGATCGCCTGGAACCGGGCCATCGAGGAGATGACCGGGGTCCGAAAGGAGGAGATCCGGGGGATGGGCGAATTCGCCTACGCGGTTCCGTTCTATGGTGAGAAACGGCCGATCCTGATCGACCTGATTGACAGGGAACACCCGGAGATGGAGTCCCGGTACGATCGCGTCGAACGGCGGGGGATGACCACCCAGGCCGAGGTCTGTGTACCCTCGGTGTACCATGGCAAGGGAGCCTTTCTCTATGTCAGGGCCTCCCCTCTCTACGATGCGTCCGGCCGGCGGATCGGTGCCATCGAGTCGGTGAGGGATATCTCCAACCAGAAGCGGGCTGAGGCTGAGATCCGGGAGCACAACCGGGAACTGTCGATCATGAACGAGATCATCGGTGCCGCCACGTCGGTCCAGACCCTGGCCGACATCCTGCGGCTGTCAGCCACAAAGACCATGGATATCTTCCGGTTCTCGGTGGCTACCGTGTACCTTGTTGACCAGGAGAGCGGCCGGCCGGCGCTTGCATTCCAGGCCGGCCTCCCGGACCGGGCCGGGGAGAGCACGGGGGTCCTGGACCGGGACTGGCAACCGCTCCACCGGGTTCTTTCGGAGGGTATCCCTCTCTATGGGGTGGAAAGCGGATTCTCTCCCGGTGGGGCGGGGATCCGCTCTGCAACCCTGATCCCCCTCACTGCCGAGTCCCGGGTCCTGGGAGTCATCTGCCTGGGTTCCACCCGGAAGCGGACCTTCCCCTCCGACGAGCAGGTGATGCTGGAGTCCATCGGAAAGGCCATCGGGGCCGCGGTGAACCGGGCCCTGCTGCAGCAGGAGCTGGAAACGGCCTACCAGAAGGCAAACCTGTACCTGGACATCATGGCCCACGACATCAACAACGTGAACACGGCTGCACTGGGATACGCCGAGATCCTTGCTGAGATGAGCGAGGGGAAGAACCGGGACTTTGCCCAGCGCCTCGAGATCCTTGTCGGGCAGTCTGTGGAGATCATCAAGAACGTCTCCACCATCAGGAGGATCCAGGAGGGCGGGGGCACCATCCGCCCGGTGGCCCTCGAGCCGGTCATCCAGTCAGAGATCCGCCACTTTCCCTCGGCCACCGTTCACTTCACGGGAACCCCCGCCCGGGTACTGGCCGACGACCTTCTCCCCGAGATCTTCACCAACCTGATGGGGAACGCCGTCAAGTTCGGCGGCCCGAAGGTGGAGGTCTGGATCTCGGTCCGGGAGCATGACGGCCAGGTGGAGGTGGAGGTGGCCGACAACGGCCCCGGTATCCCCGACGACGTAAAACCAAGGATCTTCCACCGGTTCCAGCGGGGGCCCTCGAAGAAGAGCGGCAGGGGCCTGGGCCTGTACATCACCCGGATGCTTGTCGAACACTACGGCGGGGAGATCCGGGCTGGTGACCGCGTCACCGGCCGGCCCGGGGAGGGTGCCGCCATCCGCTTCACCCTGCTGCCGGCATCCTGAGGCCTTCCGCCGCAGCCCATGCGGTCTTCGCTTATAACCGCGTGTTGGCAGAATCCATTCGCAGAGTTCTACTCGGACGCTCTTGGGGGGCTCCGCTGCGGCTCCGCCCCCCGCCGCGTGGGCACCCCCCGCAGGTGTTCTGTGATCCGGCCGATCCTTCGGTATGTGATTCACTGACGTGGAGGACCATCCTCATCGGAAGAGGGACCGGGGGGGGCGGGCAGCCCCCCCTCCCGCATCATGCCGCGAATCCACCGTGCAGGGGAATAATCGGCCGCCGTGGAATCCTTGACAGACTACCAGCGGTTCGCCGTGGCCGGTGCTCGTTTCATTCCCTGCCTGGAATGGCAAAGTTCATGAACCTGCGGGGAGAGGGGACGGGTATGTATCAGCTCAGCGGATCGAAACGCCTTGCAGATGGGGTGAATGTTTTCTGGATGGAGGGGGGAGAGGAGCAGAACCTGTACCTCACGTTCAGCCAGATGGTGGATATGAAACTGAACGCTCTGGACATCCTGGACCACCCGAAGAACTACCAGATAGATCCCAAGAAGAAGAAGATCGACTGGGCCGTCCCACCGGGAAAGAAAGCAAAGATGGACTAGGAGTAGCCCCGCATCGTCACCTGGTCGGAGGGGGCCGGGGTCGCGGCAGGCTCGATCTTCCCGAATTTTCCCTCGTAGTCCCGGACCGAGTTCCCGAGCACCTCCATCAGGCTCTTCGCGTGCCGGGGGGAGATGGAGACGATGGCCTTGGCGCGGGCCTGGTTGATCCCCGGGATCTCGTGGAGGAACATGAACGTGAACTCATCCTCCTTGTAGGCGATCTGGATGCGGTTGCTGTACACGGGGTCCAGGTCCTGCGGCACCTGTACCTGGAGTTCTCTCG
>JAJRDC010000173.1 GCA_028678635.1 Methanomicrobiales archaeon | reverse complement strand
TGGGCAAGGACGATCTCGATAGACGAGACGTTGGTCTTGCCGCTGTCTGTGTCGATCACCTCGGTGGAGGTGATGATCTCCTTCTTCGAGACGTTGTCCAGGAACCGGTTCAGGGCGATCTCCGCGGTGTCCACGGCACGCGAGATGGCCTTTCCCCGGGCCTTGATGGCGACTTCCTGCGCTCCGTTGTTGAACTGGGTGACCACTGCGAGCACGTAGTTCATGACTGGCTTGTTGCCTACGAACACTGTGTTGTCCTTGAGCATGCTCTTCCTCCCTAGAGATACTTCTTCGTGTGGATCAGTTCCGCGTTGAGCACGGATGCCCCTGCGGCACCCCGGATCGTGTTGTGGCCGAGGGAGATAAACCGGAGGCCGGGCCTCACCCGTCCCACCGAGACCGTCATGCCGTTCCCCCGGTTCCGGTCCAGGCGGGGCTGCGGGCGGTCCGGTGTATCGAAGAACTGGATGGACTTCTCCGGCTGCGTGGGAAGGCCGGAGAAGGGCGGCTGGTAGCGGGAGAATGCCGCCTTCGCCTTCTCCACGTCACCCCTATAGTCCAGCCAGACTGCGACCGTATGCCCGTCCACCACAGGGACCCGGTGGCAGCTGGCGCTCACCGTGTACGGGGCATCCTTCACCTCGGCGCCGTCGAATTTCCCCATGATCTTGAGGGTCTCGGTCTCCATTTTCTCCTCTTCCTGGCCGATGTACGGGACCACGTTGTCGTAGATGTCCATGGCGGCGACGCCACTGAAACCGGCGCCGGAGATGGCCTGCATCGTGGCCACCTTCACGTCCTTCCATGCCATCTTCCGCAGCGGTTCCAGGGCCATGCAGAGCATGATGGTGGAACAGTTCGGGTTCGTCACAATGAACCCTTCCCGTCCCCGGTCCCGCTGGACATCGATGAGTCCCAGGTGATCCGGGTTCACCTCGGGGATGACGAGGGGGATATCCGGTTCCATCCGGTGGGACCTGGCGTTGCTGCAGACAGCCACACCGGACTTTGCGATGGCATCCTCCGTCTCCCCCGCCACCTCCGCGGGAAGTGCCGAGAAGACCAGGTCAAGGTGCTTCACCGCCGCCGTGGTGGTGGGGCTCACCTTGAGATCCCGTACCGACTCCGGGAAAGGCACATCCAGCTTCCAGTTCACCACGTCCCCGTACCGCTTCCCGGCACTCCGTTCCGATGCACAGAGGGTCACGAGGTCAAACCATGGATGCCGTGCCAGCAGCTGCACGAACCGCTGTCCCACGGCACCAGTCGCACCGAGCACTCCGACCTTGATCATGGCTGAAGCATGTTAGCGTCTCGCAGGTATTAAAGCGTATGTCTTGACGGGGCTCCCCGTTCTCCTGACCCTCTGCAGGCCAGCCGCGGATGACAGTGCCGTGGGCTGCCATTCGTCTTCCAGGGCTGTCTCACGGGCAGGTGCATCCAGGGAATCTTCCCTGCCAATGGAAAAACGAGAGGAAAAAAGGGGATATGCGTTACTCTTCCATCGACATGGCTGCCGAGGGGCAGACATCGATGCAGGTCTGGCAGTCGGTGCACTTCTCCTTATCCACCTTCGCGATGCCGTCGTTCATGGTGATCGCTTCGCCGGGGCATTCGTCGACGCAGGTTTCGCAGCCCACGCACAGTTCCTTGTCAACCTTTGCTGGCACTACATAGCCTCCAGACTTCCTGTACTGTGGGTAAGAGATCCAATTAAAAATTGCGATGCTCCCGGGGTAGTCCCGGGTCACTTCAGGTTCAGGATATCGGCCATCGCATAGAGGCCGGGTTTCCGTCCCGGCACCCACCGGATCGCCCGGAGGGCCCCCATGGCAAAGACGGAGCGGTCATAGGCCCGGTGGGAGAGCTCGATGGACTCGAAGTTCCCGGTGAAGAGGACCGAGTGTTCCCCCACGATATCCCCGCCCCGGATCACGTGGACCCCGATCTCCTTCCCCCGCTCCATCATCCCCTCCCGGCCATAGAGCTTGGGCCGGGATCCCACCTCTGCGTCCAGGATCTCGAGAATGGTCTTGGCCGTGCCGCTGGGGGCATCCTTCTTGTTCCGGTGGTGGGCCTCCACCACCTCGATGTCGTAATCGCCCAGCTTCCTGGCCGCCTCCCGGACCAGGAACCAGAAGATGTTCACCCCCACCGAGAAGTTGCTGGAGAGGACCATGGGCACCTTGCCCTCGATGGCCCGCTTCATCTCCTCCTTCTGGGCCGCGGAGAATCCCGTGGTCCCCACCACCGGTGCCACCCCGTGGCGTGCGGCGGCCTTCACGTTCTCCACGGCAGCCGCCGGCATGGTGAAGTCCACGAGCACGTCCGGCTTCAGGGAGGTGAGGAGATTATCGATCCGGGCCGTGGCAAAGACGGGGGCCCCGTGGAGGTTCCCCTCCTTCAGGTCCACGCCCCCGGCGAACTCCATATCGTGGGCGTCATGGATCAGCCGGGCCACGGTACCCCCCATCCGGCCCATGGCCCCGCAGACAACGACCTTAATCATACTTCTTCAGCACCGCGGCCAGCTCGGTGGTCTTCTTCTCGTCCAGGTTGTCCAGGGGGAGCCGGACGGGCCCTGCCGCCATCTTCCGCAGCTCCACGGCTTTCTTCACCGGTATGGGGTTCGTGTCGATGAAGAGCACCTTGAAGAGCGGGGAGAGCTCGAAGTGCAGATTCCTGGCCGTGGCGAGATCCCCCTTCATGAATGCCTCGTGCATCGTGGCCATCCGCTTCGGCTCCACGTTGGCGGCCACCGAGATGACCCCCTTCCCGCCCAGCGCGAGGATAGGCAGGGTCATCTCGTCATCGCCGGAGATGACCTTGAAGTCCTGGTCCCGGGTGCCCATGATGATCCGGGAGATCTGGGTGATATTGCCGCTGGCCTCCTTGATACCGACGATCATCGGGTTCGTGGCAAGCTCGATGACCAGGTCCGGTTCCAGGTTCTGGCCGGTCCGGCCCGGGACATTGTACATGATCACCGGGATGTCCAGGTCCGCGATCTTCGTGTAGTGCTTGATGAGGCCGGACCGGTTGGGCTTGTTGTAGTAGGGGCTGATGACCAGCACCCCGTCGGCCCCCAGGTTCTTTGCTGCCTTCGTGAGGAGCAGGGCCTCGCTCGTGTTATTGGATCCGGTTCCGGCAAGCACCGGGACCTTCCCGTTCACCTCGTCCACCGTGACCTCCACCACCTTCTCATGCTCGGTGTGGCTCATGGTGGCGGACTCGCCTGTCGAGCCGCAGGGAACGATGCCATGGACTCCCTGGGAGAGGAGCCAGCGTACGTTTGCCCGCAATCCATCCAGATCCAGCCTGGACGGGTCGTTCCTCGAAAAAGGAGTGACAATGGCGGGGAAGACACCCTCAAATACCCTGACCATGAAAGGGTATTATGATCGCTTCCCCGTATTTATCTTTCTTGTAATGTAACCGGCGATCCGGTTGCGCACGCCCTTGCTGTCGATGACCGTTCCCTCGGCTACGGCCTGCTTGTTCTGGGCGAATTCCCGGCTGAACCGCTCCGGGTGCCGGGCCAGGAGTTCATTGCCAATACTCTTGATATATGAAGGTTTGATACCCATTTCCACCGTTCCTGTCAGGTCTGTGCATCACCCATGCGCCGGGAGAGGTTAAAAGGATATTGGCGGGGGCGCCCTACCGAATTGGGTGATCAGCACTTCGGTTTTCGAAGGAATTCATCTCCTGGAAGTTATCCCGGCTTCGTGCGGGAGGGTGCGCTGCCCCCTCCCGGTCCCTCCCCCGCGACGAGAGGATGGGTGGCCAGTCCGGTAATTTTCCCGGAGCTTCTCCGTTCGGGATCAACCGGCGGGGGGTGCCCACGCGGCGGGGGCGGAGCCGCAGCGGAGCCCCCGAGAGCGTCCCACCAGTACGCATACTATTGGAAAAACTGGCGAGAAAAGATGAACGAGATCAAACGAGAGTGGGGCGGGGGCGGCGAGCCCGCGGGAGTGTTCCAGATATCGTCTTACTCCGGATGTTCGCCCTGCATCCTGAGGCGCTGCCCCAGCTGGATGATCCGGGAGGCCACCGTTCCCGGGTCCTCCCCCAGGATCCGGATCATGGCCTCTTTCCCCACCCCGCCCCGGTCATAGATCACGTCAGGGACGCTCTCCCGGCAGCAGTGGGCCACCCCCCAGTCCATGGTGGAGACCCCCGGCGGTTCCTTCCGGCGGTCGAACTCGCAGACCTCCAGAAGCAGGTCCTCCAGCCGTTCCACCGCCTCCCCCGAGAACCGGACGTTCCCCGCCGCCCTGATCCTGGGATCAAACCGCAGCGCGGTCAGGACCACCCGGGCCATGTGGTCGCTGGCCCCGAAGGCCACGTCTCCTACCGGGTGAACCTTCCCCTTCAGCAGGACGATCCGGCCTTCCACCGCCGCCACCTCTCCGGGCGATCGGGCCCCGGGCACCGCGTACACGAGATTGGTACCCACCTCCGGGACGAGCCCGGGATCCATCCCGGCCACCAGCTGCGAAACGGCGTCCCGGAGATGTCTCAGCACCTCCTTCCTCTCCTCTTCGGTTGCCATCGTTTTCCCCCCTTCCCCTCGTCGTCCTAGTGGAGCCCCAGATCCTCCTTCACGCGGGTGATCCCCCGGATGGCACAGTCATAAAACCGGGGGAGGGGCATCACCGCCTCCACAGGCAGGATCCGTTCCCGATCGCAGCCGGCCGCAAACCCCTTCTCCCTGAACTTCTTTCTCACCGTTTTCTCCGTCACCCCGGTCACCGCCCCGCCCTTGACAAGAGCGCAGGCGATGACCAGGCCGGAGACCGAGTCCGCTGCCTGGAGCACCACCTCCAGGGGTGCGGTATATCCTCCAAAGAGCTGGTGGTTGTGCCGTGTGACCACGCTGCAGATCTCCCCGTCCACGCCGGCCGCCGCCAGGATCTCGGCCCCCCGGATCCCGTGCCGCTGCATGTCCCCCCCCACCTCCTCGAAGTCAATGTCATGGAGGATGCCGATGGTTTCCCACCGTGCGGGATCCGCTCCAAGGGCCGCCGCTGCCTCCCGCATGACAGCACCGGTGGCGATGCAGTGCGATCGCAGCGATACCCCCTGCACGTGGCGGGAGAGCAGTGCGAGGGCTTCTGTCCGCTCCATACCACCGGCATGGATGCGCCGGCAGATGAAGGTAGTGTTCCCCGTGTCGGAAAGGATAGAGATATCAGCTTGGATGGCAGCTCAACTATGGTATGGCGCAGACCCGCACGGGATCCCGGACCCAGAAGATGAATCCGAAGCTACTGGACATCCTGGTCTGTGCGGCGAGCCTTGTCATCTTTGTCGTCCTTCTCGTGGGCCTTCCCATGGCGTTCCCCGACAGCACCGGGACTGCCTACCTGGTGGCCCTTCTGGTCTTCATCGCCACCATGGCCGTGGCCGGGTGGCTGATCCGGGGCGCGATCCGCTGATTCAGTTCCCCGCTTTTTCCACTGTTTCTGTGCCCGGTAATAGCTGAGCGGGTGGCTCACCCGGGTGCAGAGGCCGTCCTTCCCCGTGCAGATCCCATGGGTCCGCATGGTGGCGCAGGAAGGGGCGGTGTACTCGGTGCCGCTCCTCCCTGAGATGTGCTCCACCTGGTACTGGGTCTTCCCCGGGTCAAAGTCCGGTGCCCGGGCAAAGAGCTCCATGATCTGGACCGGGTTCATGCCGATGTTGTGGAGGAAGGCAGTGAGGGCGAACCGGCCACTGTGGGAGAGGTTGGCCCCCGAGGTGATGGCGGCGATGAGAGCCCGGATGCAGGGGGGGAACGCTCCCTCCTCCACGGATCCGAACTCCCGGAGCAGGTACTGCTGGTGGGCGGCGGTGAGCTCGGCGGACAGCGGTGCAAGGAATTCGCAGATGGCGGGGGGAACAGGGAGCGGGAGCTGGGAGAAGAGCTGGATCCGGATCCGCTCCTCCAGGAGATCGGGGAGGTCCCCGTCGCCGAGGGTGACCCGCCCCCTCTCCACCTCCCGGTTCACCAGGCGCCAGCGATCGTCCTTCAGGTGGGAGGCCAGCTCCACGTACCTGGCGACCGTGAGATCGCCGGTCTCGGCGGGCATGCCCACCCCCTCGGCCACCAGGGCCCGGGTGGCAGGGGACTCGTCCGCCAGGTACCGGGTGGCCCGTTCCGCCTCGTACCGGGCGAGCCGGTCCATCAGCAGCCGGTCCTTCGTGCAGGAAACGAGTACCCGGGCAATGGCATAGGCGTACACCTCGCGGTCAGGGTCCAGCCGATCGGGGCCGGGGGCCGGTGGGCGGCCCCCTTCCATGGCCTCACGGATCCGTTCCACGGCATGGCGGGCGGCGATGCGCCCATAGTTGCTGGCAAAGAACTCCGGGAGCGATCCCGTCCGGCCGGCGACCCACTCCTGGGCTTCCTTCAAAAAAGGGTATTTGGCGAGATCTTTCCGGTCCAGGCGCCCCCGCATCACTCCGCCTCAATGCGGGGCGCGAGCAGGTACTCCACCTTCCCTGCACCCTCGGCAATGGGGAAGGAGAACTTCACCGGGTGGTCGATCCCGAGGGCGATCTCCACCTGGGGCGCCCGTGCCATCACCTTTCCCATGTCCTTCAGGTAATCCAGGGAGAAGAGGGAACGGGCTTCCACGTTCGAGAGGGAGACCAGTTCATCCTTCCCCAGTTCCAGGCGGATGTGGTCGGTGTCACCCTCGGCCACCATGAAGAACTTCTGTGCCTTGGGGTCGATCCCGAGGGCAATCTTGTCCGAGACGACAGATGCAGCACGGATGGCGGAGTTCAGGGCTTCCCCGGTGATCACGATCTTTCCGGGGAGCTCGATGGTGGGCGGGTTCGGATCCTTCCGGATCGTGTTCACGTCAAGAAGGGTGATGGAGTACCGGTAGCTCTGGAACGACATCTCCAGCTTGTGGCCCGCTTCGGGGAGCGACATGGAGAGGGGGTCAGCCTTGGTGACCATCCCCAGGATATTCTTCATCTTCGCGATATCGATCCCAAGTTCGTCCTTGGTGGCGCTATAGGACTTGAATGCGTCCTTCTTCAGGTCCATGGAGACCATGGCCACGTTGGCGGTATCCACGGCACGGGTCCGGATACCACTGGCATCCGCGTGCAGGCGGCACTCGGTGACCAGTGCCGCGATTGCATCAATCGCCTCCCTGAAGGTGTCCGCATCGATGGTAGCCTTGAACATCGACAACCTCGTAACAAGCTCTATTAGTATCTATATAAGCATATTTTAAATGGTATGGATACGGGAGGCTACGCATCCATGAGGCCGGCCGGATCGGGAGTCAGGCGGTGAGCAACCCCCGCTGGGCAGGTGACCGTTTGCACCGCCGCGCCGCGCAGGAGGGATACCGGTCCCGCGCCGCGTTCAAGTTGCGGGAGATCCAGGAGCGTCACCGGGTGGTCCGGGAGGGAGACGCAGTCCTTGACCTCGGGGCAGCCCCCGGTTCCTGGCTCCAGGTCCTCACCTCCCTCACCCGCGGGCCGGTGGTGGGGGTGGACCTGCAGCCCATCGCCCCAGTACCGGGGGCAACCCTTCTTGTGGGCGACTTCTCCCAGCCGGCGGTGCAGGCCCGGATCCGGGAGATTCTCCCGTGCGTCTCCGTCGTCCTCTCCGACGCCGCCCCGAAGCTCTCGGGGAACCGGGACATGGACCAGGCCCGGGCCGTCTCCCTGGGTGAGGAGGCGCTCAGGCTCGCGTCCACCGTCCTTGGAAGGGGCGGGACCTTTGTGGTGAAATCCTTCCAGGGGGACCTTTTCGAGGAGTTCCTGGCCGAGGTGAAGCGGTCCTTCCGGTCCGTCCGGGTGTACCGTCCCTCGTCTACCCGGAAGGGGAGCAGGGAGTGCTACATCGTGGCCAGGCATTTTCTGGCGGGACGGGACCCGTGCTGAAGGACACCTACGGGCGGCCGTTTACCAACCTGCGGATCGCCCTGACCGCGCGCTGCAACCTCCGCTGCTTCTACTGCCATGCCGAAGGGGAATGCGCCCCTGCCCGGGAGATGACGGCAGCCGAGATCGCCGAGGTCCTCCGGGCTGCCGGGAACCTGGGGATCCGGACTGTGAAGTTCACGGGCGGGGAACCCCTGCTCCGGGACGACCTCTGTGAGATCATCGCTGCGGTGCCTCCGGGGATCGAGTCGTCCCTCACCACGAACGCGACCCTCCTCGCAGACCGGGCAGGGGAGCTGAAGGAGGCCGGGCTCTCCCGGGTGAACGTGAGCCTGGACAGCCTGCGGCACGACCGGTACCGGGAGATCACGGGGAGCGATCTCCTGGACGACGTGCTGGCCGGTATCCGCGCCGCCGAGGAGTCCGGGCTCACCCCCATCAAGCTGAACATGGTGCTCCTCTCAGGGGTCAACGAAGACGAGGTGGAGGACTTCCTTGCCTTTGTCCGGGGGAACCGGAACCTGATCCTTCAGTTGATCGAGCTCATGGAGTTCAACCGCTGCACCTCCCATGGGGACATCGACCGGGTGGAGGAGGACCTGGCGTCCCGGTCCCGCCAGGTTCTCACCCGCCGCATGCACCACCGGAAGAAGTACTGCCTGGACGGGGCCGAGGTGGAGGTGGTCCGGCCGCGCCACAACACCGAGTTCTGCGCGTTCTGCAACCGGCTCCGGGTCACATCGGACGGGAAGCTGAAGCCCTGCCTGCTGCGGAACGACAACCTCCTGGACATCCGGGGGAAGTCCGGGGACGAGCTGGAAGCCCTCTTCTGCGAGGCGGTCCGCCGCCGCGAGCCCTTCTACCGCTGACGGGTCAGCCTTCTCGGCCGGTTCGCTTTATCGGCCGATACCGGGTTACCCGCTCTTATGTGTGCCGGTGAGACCCTCTCGGGGGCTCCGCTGCGGCTCCGCCCCCGCCGCGTGGGCACCCCCCGCCGGTGTCTAGGTTGGAGATCTGGCCCGTCTCAACAACCGGCGTGGTGGTCTATCCTCTTGTCGTGGGGGAGGGACCGGGAGGGGGCAGAGCCCCCTCCCGCAGGATTTCTCAATATTCCGTGTTGTGTTTGTTTTCTCCTCCCCCCCCGCCGGCACTGTTATCTCCCTTTCCCACCGATAGATGTGGTGATGCAGGAGAGCAATGAATATTTCCAGGTCCTCCGCC
>JAJRDC010000134.1 GCA_028678635.1 Methanomicrobiales archaeon | reverse complement strand
CCCCCCGAGTTGGACGAGGCCAGCGTGCCCGAGAGGGGCGAGCGTGAGACAACGCTGTACCGGGCCCCGAGGGGCATCCCCGAGCCGGTGAGAGGCCCGGCAGCGAGGACCAGGATATTCTCCGGCGCCAGCGGATCGATCCGGGGATTCAGAAGGGAAGAGACGATCCCGACACCCAGCCCCCTCCCGCCCAGGAAATCACGCTGCCATTCCTCCGGCAGGTCGGATGCGGTGCAGCCCCCCCGTGTGAGATCCACCCGGAGGATCCGGCCCATCATGCCCGGCACAGCCATGCGACGCGTACCTTGCCCGAAGTCGGGAATAAAGGTATCCCTGTCTCCCGGTTTCCGGGCGATACCCCTTTATAGCAGGGGAGAGGAGAGTTGAGTCAGATGCCGTCTGTCACGATCTACACGACCACCCAGTGCCCGTACTGCCGGATGGTGAAGGCGTTCTTCGACCGGAAGGGGGTACCGTACCGGGAGATCAATGTGGCCGACGACCGGAAAGCGGCGGAGGAGGTGGTCCGGATCTCGGGGCAGCTGGGCGTCCCCGTCACCGTCGTGGATGACGAGGTGATCGTGGGCTTTGACGCTCAGCGGCTGAACGAACTCTTCGGTGCCCCGAAGCGTGAGGCCGTCGCCGACGTGATGATCCTTGGGGCCGGCCCTGCCGGCCTCACCGCGGCGGTCTACACCGCCAGGAAGGGCCTCTCCACGCTCGTCATCACCCAGAACATCGGCGGCCAGGCCCTGGAGTCATGGGCCATCGAGAACTACATGGGGTTCCGGATGGTGAAGGGAGAGGACCTCATGAAGAGGTTCGAGGAGCAGGTGCGGGACCTCCAGATCCAGCTGGAGCTGGACGGCGTTCTCTCCCTCGGGAAGGCGGACGGTCTCTTCGTGGCTCAGACTGCGACGGAACGATCCTTCTCTGCCCGGAGCGTGATCATTGCCACGGGGAAGCACCCCCGGTCCCTCGGTGTCGCCGATGAGGAGAAGTTCATCGGCCGGGGCGTCTCCATCTGCTCCACCTGCGACGGCCCCCTCTTCCGGGGGAAGACGGTGGCCGTCGTGGGCGGGGGGAACTCCGCCCTGCAGACGGCCATCGAGATGAGCGGGATTGCACAGACGGTGTACCTGATCGTCCGGTCCACCATCAAGGCCGACGAGGCATACCTGGATTCCTACCGGAAGAAAGGAAGCATCGTCACCTACACGAACGCGGAGGTCTCCCGGCTCAGCGGTGATACGTTCCTTACGGGGATCACCATCAAAGACCGGAAGACCGGGGAGGAGAAGGAGATCGCCGTGGACGGCCTCTTCGCCGAGATCGGCTGGCTTCCCAACACCGGGTTCCTGGACGATCTTGTCACCCTGAACCCGGAGAAGGAGGTGATCGTAGACGTGAACTGCCACACGAACGTGCCCGGCATCTACGCGGCCGGAGATGTCACGTCGGTAAAGGGGAAGCAGATCATCATCGCCGCAGGTGAGGGGGCCAAGGCGGCCCTGGAGGCCTACGAGTGGCTGGTGAAGGGGGGCGGGGCGGGAGCGGCGCCCCCGCCCCCGCAGGCGTGATATTTTCGTTGTTTCCTATGTTGCAGACGGGAGGGGGGCAGGCCCCCCTCACGGTCCCACCCCATGAGGATAGCCTCTTTTCTCGGCTTTTCTGGAGCCGTTGGATCTCTGCCAGGGTGCGATTCCGGGCCGGAAGTCGCCCTCATCCGATCAACCAGATGAGGGGGATGATCCTGTCCCGCTCGGCTCACCCTATCCTCATCGGGGAAGGGCAGGCGGGAGGGGGCAGAGCCCCCTCCCTGCCTCAACCGTTCCGGGAACTCATCAGGGATGAAAAAAGAAAACCCGGGGAGACCCTCACCCCTTCCCCTCGTCCTTCTTCCGGTATCCCTCGAGAAGGAGCGTGGTCACGTTCTTCACCGGCGTCTCCGAGAAGGTGCCGAGGTGGAACTCGCAGAAGGGACAGCTGGAGATGACGCAGTCGGCGCCGGTCTTTTTTATCTCTTCGATCCTTTTCTCGGCCAGCTGCCGGGAGACGTCCGGGGCACCGGAACGGGTCCCCCCGCCGGCACCACAGCACTTCAGGACAGCCATCTCCGTGAGGTCCGCCACCCGCCGGATCAGGGCCCGGGGCTGGTCCCGGATCCCCTGGCCCCGGAGCAGGTGGCAGGGGTCGTGGTAGGTGACGGTGAGGGGGAGACGGGCCGGGGGCTCGATCCCGACCTCTGTCAGGATCTCGTTCACGTCCTTGATGGTGAATGGGGTCCGGTAGTCATTCTTCAGGGTGGAACCGCACCCGGCGCACATGGTCATGACGGTATCGATGTTTCGGGAGGTGAAGCACTCGATGTTCCTGGCCTGGAGCGTAGGCAGGTAGTCCAGCTGGCCGGTCCGGATCAGGGGCGACCCGCAGCAGACCTGCTCGTGGGGGATGATGACCCGGATGCCGTTTCGCTTCAGCACCTCGATGGCGTCCAGGGCCGTCTTCGGGAGGCGCAGGTTGTACATGCACCCCACGAAGAACCCGACGGTGGCCTTCACCGGCACTTCCGGTTCGACCACTTCGCCCACCTGCTCCAGGAAGGATGTCTCAGTCCGGGGGGACCGTCC
>JAJRDC010000278.1 GCA_028678635.1 Methanomicrobiales archaeon | reverse complement strand
GAAGAGGGGGCCCGCAAGGATCATGCTGCCGCCAGTGGCGAGGAGGAGGACAAAGATGGTGGGCCGGATGTTCCAGCCGCCGGTCCGGAGGGTCCCGTGCACCGCATGGGTGCTCCAGGGGAACGCCCACCGGATCCCGGTGACAGTGGTGGTGTCCTCCACCAGGTGGAGGAGGCAGCCTGCCAGGAGGGCCAGGCCGAAGGGGAGAAGGAGAAGAGATCTGCTGCCCGGGGCAAGGGACAGGATCGCGGCCAGGTACGCGGTGGTGAGGATCGTGATCAGGGCCGCTCCCAGGAACGAGTGGAGGAGACCCCGGTGCCCCAGGCTGCATCGCTTCCCGAAGAGGAGACGGAGCACCGCCCAGCACGGGAGGTAGATCAGGTACCGGATCAGGTACCCGAAAAGGGGAAGGATCCACCGGGAATGTCCCCGGTCCCCTGTGCCCCGGCCCGGAAGGCCCGGGTGCAGGATGGCGGCGTCAGAGGCATCGGCATCCGGTGCGAGCGATCCGATGACAAGGCCCAGGGCCAGCGGGGGGAGCCACGCGGGAGGGATCAGGGGCAGCAGGGCAAGGGTGGCGAACCCGCCCGTCGCAGTGGTGAGCAGCAGGTGGTGAACGCCCTTCACGGGTGGAGGTCCCCTTCCTGCATCAGGCGGTGGTAGAGATCCGGCCGGAAATCCTTCTGCACCGGGATCCGGCCGCGCAGGCTGTCAACGATGCCGGGATCCACCTCCACTTCCAGGAGTTCCTCCCCCCGGCCGGCCCGTGCCATGATCCTGCCGTGCGGATCGGCGGCAAGGGATCCCCCGCAGTACTCCTCCACGGGGGTCTTCCCCGTGGTGTTCACCCCCAGGACGTATCCCTGAATCTCGACGGCGCGGGCGGCTACGAGAGCTTCCCATGCCGGGAGCCTCCGGCAGGGCCATGCGGCCGGGACCAGCATGCAGTGGACACCGGCGAGGGCATAGAGCCGGAAGAGGGGGGCGAACCGGAGGTCATAGCAGATTGCGATCCCGCACCGGCAGGAGCCGACAGAGAAGGTAGCGATCCCGTCACCCGGGCTGAAGTGCTCCTCCTCCCCCCCCGGGGTGAACAGGTGCGTCTTTGCGTAGGAGGCAAGGATCTCCCCCCCCGGCCCGATCGCAAGGCAGGTGTTCCGGGGCTTCGGGCTTCCCTCTTCCGTGACGGCTCCCAGCAGGTGGATGCGGGAGGCCGCGGCCATCTCCCGCATCGCCTGTACCAGCGGGCCGCCCGGGCCCTCTGCGTGCAGGGCTGCAGCAGGCGTCCAGCCGGTCAGGAACTGCTCGGGGAAGCAGATCAGGTCCGCTCCCCGGCGGGACGCTTCCTCCACCAGGACCCGCGCCCTCCGGAGGTTCTCCCGGGTATCCTCCCAGGTGCTCCGGAACTGGGCGATGCAGGCCCTCATCAGGACCGTCCCAGATCTCCCCCGTCATCCAGCCCCCTGATCACCACCACTGCCGCGAGCACCACGATCACCACTGCGAGGAGCACGAGCACCATGAGCACGGGGGGAGAGGCGGACACGCCCAGGGCAGGATACTGGCGGGAGAGCACCAGCGTTCCCACGATGATCCCTGCCAGGACGATGCAGATCCCGATACCGGCCATGAGCAGGGATGTCAGATCTGTATCCATGGCAGTCAGTTCTGATCCCCCCCGTAATAAACCTGCAGCTCCGGTGACCCTGCCGGTGCAGCGTCCGGGGCCGGCGCATTGACCCTGCCTCTCCTGACCACCCGTTCCTCTGGCAGGGAGATGTCAAGGGAGACGACAGTGTGACCGGAAATCAGGATTATCTGCCTGTTTCGTGCCCGAATCGGGACATTGCTCAGGGAAAACGAACGATATGTTTAACATCACTGCAGGAGAAACTCTCGTAAGGAGCAGGATTCCTACAGAGAGGACCATGCAACGCCCGGAACCCAAATACACAGACATTGCGATGGGGATCTCGAGAGAGATGTGGACCGCCGAGATCCAGTCACACAAACTGAACATGGCCCTGCGTATCCTCCTCTATGTTTCCGGGATCCTCGCTGTCACCCTCGCCGCCCTTCTCCTCATGAACCTGTGAGTTCCCCTCACCCGGCCAATATTGTTCCGGCATTCTGCCCGGAGTTTTCCAGCCATTGGCGTTATCCCTCCACGGTGGGCCCGGGATCGGGATAGGTCTCACCCCGGCATTCCCCGTCCACCGGGTTGTTGAGGTGAACTTGACCCGGGATTCCGACGAAAACCTGTCGGTTCCCGGTATCTGAAACCGGACGCCCGGAGGCATCCGAAAAGAGTGAGGTAATGGTATGCACATCACGGGTCAACGTACCGGGATATGAACCCGGGGTGCGGGCGGTGTGAAAGTGAACAACGGGAAAAAAGGAGCGAGGGGGGGGAATTACCTGGTCCACTCGTAGAGGACCGGTTCCTCAACCCGCCGGTACTCCACCAAGTCCCTCTCGGAAAAGTGGATCCTGATCTCCCGGGCGGCGCTCTCGGGGGAATCGGAGGCATGGACCAGGTTCCTCCCGGTGTCCAGGCCCAGGTCCCCCCGGATGGTACCGGGTGCCGCCTCCGCGGGATTGGTGGCTCCGATGAGCCGCCGGACCACTGCGACGGCGTTCCTCCCCTCCCAGACCATGGGCAGGCAGGGCCCGCTCATGATGTAGGATGTGAGGGACGGGAAGAAGGGCTTCCCCGCGTGTTCCCGGTACTGGTCCATCACCTGGGCCTCGGTGACCATGACCAGCCGTGCAGCCACGAGCTTCAGGCCTTTCTTTTCGAGACGGGAGATGATCTCCCCGGCAAGGCCGCGGGCGACCCCGTCCGGCTTGATCATGACGAAGGTCCGGTCCACCGGAGTTCACTCCCGGCCTTTCGCCTTTCTCCCTGCCTTGGTCCAGGCCACGAGCCGGGGCACCCGTCCCAGCCGGTAGTTGTTCTGGCACTTGGTACCGCAGAAGTAGAAGATGGCCCCGTCCTTCCGGACAAACATCTTGCCGGTTCCGGGCTCCACCGTCTCACCGCAGAAGCTGCAGGTATGGGCATCAACCATGGAGATCACCGCTTCGAGAGCTTCTTGGCCTCGCGTTCGGTCTCGAGGAGCATCAGGATATCGCCCTCACGGATGGGGCCCACGGTATTCCGGGTGATGATCCGGCCCTTGTTGGGACCGTCCAGGATCCGGCACTTCACCTGCATCGCCTCCCCGTGCATGCCGGTGCTGCCGATCACCTCGATCACCTCCGCCGGCGTCGCATCTC
>JAJRDC010000271.1 GCA_028678635.1 Methanomicrobiales archaeon | reverse complement strand
CGCCCCGGTATTCACCGACTGGATGCTGAAGCAGACGGTCTCCCCGGCCACCGGGTTCCCGCTGGCATCGATAACTTTTCCGGTGACCCATGCCACCGCGTCCGGCTTCACGTCCAGGGAGGCCATGGTCTGCGGGCTCGCCGTGAGGAGCATATTGGTGGCCTTGCCGCTGAGGAACTGGACGACCTGGGTCACGGATACCTTGGAGTTCTCCTGCGACCGCGCGGTGATGGTGTACCTTCCTGCCAGGGTCCTCGGGCCATAGGAGATGGCCACCTTCCCCTCGCTGCTGGAGGTGATGACCATGGCCTCCCCGCCTGTCGTCGAGATGGAGAGGTTCTGGTGGGCGGAGGGATTCCCGTACTTGTCAAGGAGATCGTACGTGAGGATGAACCTGGATACGCCATCGGTGGTTAGGGTCGGGGGCTTCCCCTGCGGGGTGACCGTCTGGAGGATGGTCTCGGGCGGGAGGTTCGCGATACCCTGGATCCTGATCAGGTTTGCCGGGAGGGGAGCCGGCGGGCCGATGTACACGAAGTTGTCGCCCGCACGGGTGCTGACGGCGAAGTTGGTCTCGGCGTAACCGCTGTCATTCAGGGCAACGGAGAGCGCCTTCACCTTCACGTCGAAGTGGTGGCCTGAGATCAGGAATCCGCTGTCTCCCCCCAGGGTGGTGGTGAAGCTGACCAGGTTCGGCTGCTTCGTGCTGGTGACGGGATTTCCATACCTGTCCGTCACGCGGACGGTTATGTCATTGATGGATCCCACGGACACGGTGCTCGGGTAAGAATAGACGGCCTTCGCGGGCACGTCGGCGACGATATTCTGGTTATAGGTCCGGACCACCGGTTCGGTCGTGATTCCGGGGACGGTCACCGTCGCGGTGATGGTGGCAGTACCAGACACGGTGGTGGGGAGGAAGGTGGTCACGACCACCCCGCCCGCGTTCGTCACTCCCGTGGTATCCGCGAGGCCCCAGGGTGCCGGGACCTCGAGGAGGACGTTCGCTCCCCCGATGGCCTTCCATGTCCCGTCGGTCACTGAGATGATGATCTGCGAGCTCTCGATATTATTTGCCGTGAGGTAGGAGTTGGAGCTGGTCACCCCCACGTTCACCGGATTGAGGGCCGTGGCAGTGCCAGCTACAAGGAGAAGAAGCACCGAGAACAGGGCGAGACGCCTCAAGCTCATACCTCCCACCTTCCTTGATCCCTATATTTGTATGCCATTATATATAAATATATCCATGTAGTTAAATCGCTTATTGAGGTCTAAAATTGTGTAGAATCTATTTAAAACGCTTAAACTAAATTTCTGATAGATTTAAACATCTGTTCAACAAATATAAACATTTAAATATTAATTTGCACATCTGCATGGATGGAGGCATTCCCCGAAGGGCTTCTCCCTGTGCCCGGTCTTCCCCACGGGAACAGGATCGCCCCCGGTCCCTTGTGGAGGGAGGGGGAGGGGGATGCCGGGTATCCCCGCGCCACCCCTATTTGAGGATTTTCATCTGCCGCCGGGAGTGCCCTCCTCACGGACGGCCCCATGGCTGCCGGCAGGCGAAAAGACGGGAAATATCCTTCCGGAAACGTGGTTTCCCGGCTTAACGCGGTCCTGCTGCAAAAAAGGTGAGATCCCCGTGGGGACCCGGCCCGGGGTCCCGGTACCTACTCTATCTTGATCTGCGCATTGGCAACGGGCTCAGGAATGTTGATGGTGGCAATATCCCAGGCATCGTTCGCATCGTTGACATGCCCGACGACCTTCACCTTGTGGATCCCCGGCTCGAGGTCGGAGATGACCATGTTGTAGGTATAGCTCGTCGTGACCCTCCCCACCGGCTGGAGGGTATCCTTGTACTCGTAGATATCCGAGTAGACCGGCGCGATCCAGATGTCCTGCTCGATGTTCTCATCGCGGCCGTTATAATTGATATTCCATTCCATGGTGGCAATCCTCAGGTCCGTGTCCGGGTTCTTCCTCGCCGGGTCAGCAAAGCGGATGGTGAAGCTGATCCCCTCGGGGCCTTTCTCCGTCCCGACCGGTATGGCGGTGATGAAGGTGTCCGGGATGTCCACCGAGCCGACGGTTCCCTTGAAGGTGATCTTCGAGGTCTTGGAGCTGAGGACCTTGATGTTCCCCTCGGCTACCGCCTTGAGGGTGAAGTTCACCTGCCAGACCTGGTTCACCTTGATGGTCCCCGCGTCGAAGCTGAGGGGCTGGGGGGCATTGAAGGCGGCAGAGTCATCCCTCCACTGCTCCTTGAGGGGATCCGGTGGCACGATGTGGGTCAGGGGCACGTAGGTGAAGGCCGAGGGGCCCGCCACCGCGGCACCATTCACCTCGACGCTCGAGAAGTCGATGGCGACATTGGTGTCGATGGAGGCCTCCTCCCTGAGAGCCCCGGCAATGTCCTCATAGATCTTTCCGAGCTCGAGCCCCGAGGCGGCGACATAGGGCTTCCCGCCGGTCTCGTCGGCATAGGCCTGGAGCTGGGCAACGTTCGGCTGGTCGGCCGGATCGCTCCCGAGGAGGGCGATGGTGAAGATCTTGATGTTGTTGTTCTTCGCCCAGGTGATGACGCTGCCCGGGATCACGGTCCCGTCAGGCTTGAAGATGCTGATCTCGGGATAGGTGGTCGCCTTGTACTTGCTCTGGTCGACCCCCGTGGGATCCCCGCCCTGGTTCCAGTTGCCGTCCGAGAGGAGGACAATGGCCTTCACCGACCCGTCCTTCTTATTCGGGTTCTCGAGGATCATCTTCACGCTCTCGTAGAGGGCCTGGCGCATGTTGGTGCCACCGGCAGGCACCATGGACTGGATGGCATCGATGATCTGCTGCCTGGACGTGGCGACATCGAGGATCTCGCACTCCTTGTACACGGGCCATTCGATCCCGTTCACCCGGTAATCCTTCCCTTTCTTTGTGTGACCCACGTAATGCGCATCCACGTAGATACCGTCGTCGGTTTTGTCCTTGAAGGGGAGGGTGTCCATGCAGGCCTGGCCGACACTGCACTTGAAGTCCCTCCCGGCCCGGTACGCCTGGAAGTTGACCAGCGCCGGGTCAACCTGTCCCGTATCGTAGAGGACCGCTTTCCCGTAGACAGGGCTCCCGAAGGAGACGACCCCGATCTGGTCATTCACACTGGTCTTCTCCACGAAGCCGGCCGCTGCGTTCATGGCGTCCACCATCCGGTCATTCAGCGTGGGATGATCGGGGGTCTCCTCGACATATTTGCCCGTGGCGACACTGGAGTTAAAGAGCATGGTGCCGGAGCGGTCCGTGAGGAGGACCACCTCGATTGGCTTGGGCTGCAGGGCCCAGCCGTCCCCCTTCAGGAGGACCGAGACATCCACGTTCCCGCCGACCTGCACCGTCTTCGGGATGACATCGGTATACACGGAGAGGAAGGGATAGTTCTTGTACGAGAGCTCGATGGTGCGGACCACATCGCCCTTCTTCCCTCCCCAGGCTGCACTGATCATGACCGTGCCCTGGGAGTTCGGATCATAATTGTCCTCGGTCGGCAGCGGGAACTTGCCGGGGTAGAACCTGAGGACCGCCAGGCCGTCCACGTCCGTGGGGACAGGGATGATGAACTTGGTCTCGTTGGTCCGGATTCCGTCATACTCTATCTCCGGTTCCCAGGTCCTGTGGTTCGGGTCACTCTCGGACTTCTCCATCTGGAAGGAGACCGTCTCCCCCATTACCGGGTTCCCCTTTTCGTCGATGACCTTTGCGATGACCCTCCCCACCATCCCCTGGTTCGCGTCCAGGGAGGCCATGGTCTGGGGGCTCGCCGTGAGGATCATGTCCTTCGGGTCGCCGCTCACGAACTGGAGGGTCTGGACGACGGTGACGCTCCTGTTCTCCACGGCAGTGGCGACGATGGTGTAGATACCTGCCGTGTTCTTGGGGCCATAGGTCAGGCTCGCGCGCCCGTCCTGGTTCGTGATGAAGGTGAGGTCCTCCCCGGCACTCGTGGTGATGAAGATCTTCTGGTCGGTGGACGGGTTCCCCCACTCGTCATAGAGGTAGTAGTCTATGGTGGCCTGGGACGTCTCGTCGACCATGATGTAGGGGGGGTTCCCCGGCGGGCTCACCGACTGGATGATGGAGAAGGGCTGGCTGTTCCCGATGCCCCGTATGGTAATGAGGGACTGGGCGATGGGAGCGGGGGGGACGATCATGATATAGTTGTCCCCGGCCTTCGTGTCCAGCCTGTAGGTCGTGGTCGAGTACCCCGTGTCGTTCAGGGGGATGGTGACCGACTTCACGAGGTTTCCCATCCCGTCCAGGAAGCCCCCGGGGCCGCTCGCCGTGGTGACGAACCTGACGGCATTCGGGAGGCGCAGGGAGGTCACCGGGTTCCCGTGCCGGTCGATGACCCGGACGGAGACATTCTGGGAGGAGGCGACCGTTGCCACGTCCGGGTAGGAGCTTCTCGCGACATAGGGCATGCCCGCGTCTATCTTCTGGACGAGGATCGCGGGCTTCGGTACAAAGGCTACACCCTGGACGCTGCCGCTGACGGTAATGGTGGCGGTGCCGCTCTGGGTCGTGGGGAGGAAGCTCGTGGAGGCAGTACCCGTGCCGTCAGTCTTGAGAACGGTATCCTTCACGCCCCACGGGGCTTTATCCACGGAGATGGCGATATCCGCACCGGG
>JAJRDC010000077.1 GCA_028678635.1 Methanomicrobiales archaeon | reverse complement strand
AAGCCAGTCGCCCCGTTCCACGATCCCCTGATCGTTGATCTTGAGAACGAGCTTGGAGTGGCCCTCGTGCCTGGTGGTTGGAGAGATCTCTACAACTTTCGACAATGATATCGCCTCGTCTTAATGCTCATGTGTTCATCGGGCGGTACTTGGGTTGGAGCGCACTCTGTGCACTATCCGTACAAACCATGTACGCAAACACAACCTTCCCCCTGAACGTTAATTATAGTTTTCGTTCTGATCCACGCCGTCAGGGAACGGCCATGGGATTCCGGGCTCCGTTCCAGTATGACACGGGTTCGGTGATGCGGTTAACGGGCCGCACCGTCGTAATGGGTGATCGGATCGGCACTGCCCCTTTCCATCCCGCTGCGTTCAGGGCCATATCCGGATTGCTGAAAAATTTACATGGAATTCATTGAACGGAGGGCCTATTTCACGAAGGGAACAGAAGAATGTTTTTTATACTGTTTTCGGGAATCGTCTGGGAGAGATTCTGGAACGGGCCGTGGACTGTATTCTTCATGTCCATTCGCCCCCACCCCCGCAGGACGGGCAGCAGGGTGCAGGGCAGGGGCTATTCCATCCCCGCTGGATCCTCTCTCCCAATCCCCGTGACAGGTATTACTCAGGGACTTGAGGGATGGCGCGGGCGCAGGCAGTGGGGATGGATATTTCAAACCGGGCGCCCTTCCCGTATTCCCCGGTCTCCCGGATCCCGATGCCGGTCAGGGAAAGGATCTCCCGCGTCAGGAAGAGACCAAGACCGGTGCCCTTTCCCACGCCACGGGCAAAGATCCGTTCCTTCTGGTCCCCCGGTACACCGGTGCCGTTATCGGTATAGAGGATCACCGGCCCCCCGGGGCCTTGCACCATGGTGAGGGTGATGCGCGAGAGGCCTCCCCCCGCGTGCCGTAGGCTGTTGTCCACCAGGTTGTAGAAGACCTTCCCGAGCAGCATGTCGGCATACACCGAGAGGCCCTCCAGCTGGATCTCCACCGCCACTGCAGGGGACCTGAGGGGAGCCGTGGAGGCAGTGGCCACCTCCTGGGCTGACTGCCACTGCGGCCCCCGGATGCCCAGCTCCTGGTAATCCCGGGTGAACTCGATCTGCTGCCGGATCCGGTACGTGGTCTTCTCGATCTTCCCGAGGAGGGACGCCATCTCCGCGGGTTCGTTCTCCTCCTTCAGGAGGGAGGTGTAGCCCATGAGGGCCGTGACCGTATTGAGGATATCGTGCCGGGTGATGCTGTTTAACAGCATGATCTTCCGGTTCGCAGCCTGGAGTGCCTCCTCCATCCGCTTTCGTTCCGTGATATCCAGGGCAAGGCCCCGGAGGCCTGCCGGTTTCCCGTCCCGGAGAATGGGGGAGGCGTAGGTCATCATGGTGAACCGGGTGCCGTCCTTCTTGATGGCGGTGTACTCGGCCCCCACCGCCGTCCTTGCACCGTGGAGGCTTCCCATGAAGTTCCGGATGGCCTTCTCCCGCTCCTCCGGAGAGATGACCCGGAAGATGGGGAAGGGCTGCAGGAAGTCCTCCGGTGTATAGCCAAAGCATTCAATCGCGGGCCGGTTGGCAAAGATGAGGACCCCCTGCGCATCCGTCTCGTACACGGCCTGGGGGAGCAGCTCGGAGAACTCCTTGAACCGCTGTTCGCTCTCCCTCAGGGATGCCGCAGCCTCCAGGCTGTCCGGGAGCCGGTTGCCCACGATCACGGTCAGGAACCTTTCCCCGAGGGGAAGCAGGGATACCGAAAGGGCCATGGCGGTTCTGGCCCCTGATTTTCCCGCCAGGTGCACGACGACCTCGAAGGGACCGGTCTCGGAAAGTGTGCTGATGCGCCTCCCCAGATCAAGCCGCTCCTCCTCTTCCACCAGCCGGAGCACCTGGGTACCGGCCAGATCGGCTGCGGAAAGACCCAGGAGTCCCTCGCACCCCAGGTTCCACCCTACCAGGTGCCCATGCCCATCACAGAGCAGGACAAGCCCGGGAAGACCACGGATCAGGACTGCCAGGGGGCCTGGAATGAGGCTGCGGTGATCCTCCCCGGTAGTCTCCGATGGGGGGACGGGCTGGCACGAGGTGTCCGCTCCCTGCCGCCCTCCCGGCTGCGGCAGGAGACGGTCGCTGGCGCACATGCCGTTCTCCGTGTGTCCCTGGTGTCCAGTGTTTTGGTGCATGCTTCATTATCCGGGCATTCGCCTGGGAATGCCACGGTGCTCCCGGCAGACTCCGGGGGACCAGGCCGTTGTTAATGGTTAATTAACGTAGCATATACATAAAACTACCGAAATAGTAATTATGTTTAAAATAGTTGAAAAACTATTCAATGAGTGAATATTATTTAGAATAAGAATATCTCCGCAAAAAATCGTTATTAGTGTAGGAGCTCCTCCAGTCCCCCCTCCTGTCGAGTCGCCGGAGCAGAGGGCAGGGAAAAGAGGGGGAGACCCGGCCAAAAGAATCCTCGAGGGGGACGGGCCCGATATTTTAGAACGTCTTCGGGGGCTGCAGTTCCCCCTCAATCTCCACCTTCAGCTCGGCGAGCGTGGCCTTCCGCTCGGCATAGGCATCGTGCTGGTGGATGGACTCCTCGTTGGTCTGCTTGATGGTGACCACCGCATCGGCGGGGAGGTCGGAGAATGCGGAGAGGACCTGCTTGGCCATCTCCCGCACACAGTCCTCCACGAACCGGGGATTCTTGTGGGCTTCCATGACCACGTAGCTCTCGTCGCCCCGCTTCAGGAGCTCGAAGATCCGGGCCGACATGGACTCTTTCAGGATCTGGATGACCTTTTCCAGGCCCACGTGCTGGTCATCGTCGGTCTCGATGCAGAGGAAGCCCTTCCCCCGCTGGTTGTGGGTGGCCATGGGGATCTGGGAGAAGAACCGGTCGATCTTCTCCTGGGTGAGGCCGATCTCCTCCAGCACCGTCTGGGCCCGGTCCTTCATGATGTCCTGGGCGCAGGGGCACGCGGTCATGCCCGTCACCTGTGCGCCGATGGACTTCCGGACAAAGGGTTCGGAGTCGTTCCGGCGGGCGATGGCCCGCGCGTAGACGATCACTACCTCGTGGCAGGCCGTGTGGGAGACCGGGGTCTCCCGCTTCTGCATGAACTGGCTCTTCATCCGGACCTCGGTGCGGTCCGCGTACTCGTGCCGGTCCAGCAGCCGGCGCGCCACCGTGCTGCAGAGCTCCTCCACTTCGTTCACCTCACCTTCAGTGGCTTTCTGCAGGACTTCGTCGATCACCTCGAAGTTCCTGGAGAGGTTTGCCCCCTTCAGGCTGGCAGGAAGGTCCACAAAGACATCGAACGTGGAGATGAAGATCACCGGCCTTTTGCCAGGTCGGGCCACCTCCACTAGCTTCTGCACGTTCTTCACCCCGACCCGGGTCAGGTTGATGCAGATCTCGGGGCGGGTGGCCTGGACATCAGGTAACCCTTGGACATCGGGGAGAGCCATTACAAAACTCCAGTCAGATAAGGTGAATCCGGAACGCAAGTACCGGGAGGATCCCTGGAACGGATATGTGTCTTTCCTTTTCTCATATAATATTTATGTCCTCCTCCGCTGATATTACCGGCCATGGAAGGGACAATACCACGCTACTTTGACGAGGACGCGGACCTCCGTGTTCTCAAGGGAAAAACGATAACGGTCATCGGCTACGGGTCGCAGGGGCGGGGCCAGTCCCTGAACCTGCGGGACAGCGGTCTCGACGTGATCATCGGCCTCCGGCCCGGGAAGTCCTGGAAGAATGCCGAGAAGGACAAGTTCAAGGTCCATCCCGTGAAGGAGGCGGTGAAGAAGGCCGATCTCGTCCAGATCCTGGTCCCGGACGAGCTCCAGGGCGGGGTGTACCGCTCGGAGATCCAGCCCCAGCTGGAGAAGGGGATGACCCTCTCCTGCTCCCACGGGTTCAACATCCACTTCGGCCAGATCGTGCCACCCCCTGACGTGGACGTGATCATGATTGCACCCAAGGGGCCCGGGGCCATGGTCCGGAGGACCTACGAAGAAGGGAAGGGGGTCCCTGCCCTGATCGCCGTCCATCAGGACGCAACCGGGAAGGCGAAGGAGACGGCCCTGGCCTACGCGAAGGGAATCGGTGCCACCAGGGCCGTGGTCCTGGAGACCACCTTCCGGGAAGAGACCGAGACCGATCTCTTCGGTGAGCAGACGGTCCTCTGCGGGGGGATGACCTCCCTCATTAAGGCCGGGTTCGAGACGCTCGTGGACGCCGGCTACGCCCCGGAGATGGCATACCTTGAGGTCCTCCACGAGACGAAGCTGATTGTGGACCTGATCTACGAGGGCGGATTTACCAGGATGCGGAACGCCATCAGCAACACCGCCCAGTACGGTGACCTGACCCGGGGCCCCCGGGTCATCGGGCCCGAGGTGTACCAGGCGATGCAGGAGTGCCTGGAGGAGATCCAGAGCGGCGAGTTCGCCCGGGAGTGGATGCTGGAGAACCAGGTGGGCCGCCCCGTTTTCAATGCCCTGACAAAGGCGGACGAGGAGCACCTGATCGAGGAAGTGGGGAAGGAGATCCGGTCCCTGATGCCCCAGTTCAGGAAATAAATTCCCTTCACTTTTTCCTGTCTTTTTCCGGCTGTCCCTGAAACCGTGGCTCACCGGTTCCACTGTATTCCAGCCATTGGTACCTGCGAGGCCTGGTGCGGGAGGGGCTCCCGCCCCTCCCGGTCCCACCCCACGACAAGAGGATAGCCTGTTCTGTCTGTTGGCATTTCTTAAGCCGTCCCGGTCCGGGATCAACCGGGGGGGCGCCTACGCGGCGGGGGGCGATAGCCCCCCCTGGAGAGTCCCACCAGTACTCTCTTCATCCAGATTGCCGACCTCACCGAATCGAACACTGTTTCCGCGGCGGCCGCGTTCCGGGGGCCACACATTTTTCTCCTCCGGCACAGACCCTCCGGGTATGTCTGTTGCGATCGTATTCCACAGCGAAACGGGGAACACCCAGGGGGTGGCACAGCGCCTCGCATCAGCATGCGACGGAACGCTGATCCCGGTAAAGGACCTGGAAGGATACAGCAAATTCACCATGTATCTCAAAGGATCTGCCCGGGCTCGCCGGCGGAAGCTGGATCCGATAGAGCCTTCCGTGATCGATGTCTCTGGCCATTCCGTCGTCGTCATCGGGACGCCGGTCTGGGCCTGGTCTCCGACCCCGGCCGTCAATGCCGCCATTGCTGCACTGAAAGGGTGCGAAGGGAAGAAGGGGATCGTCTTTGCCACCTGCGGCGGGAAACCGGGGGAAACCCTCTCCATGATGAAGGAGGCCCTTGCGGCGAAGGGCGTGGACGTGGTGGGCCAGTTCGTGTTCGTGCAGAAGGAACTCGGGGACGGGCAGAAGCTCGCGGAACTGGTCTCTGCCGTGAAGCAGGCAGCGGGGATGGGGTGAGGCAAGGATAGATCTCTCCGTGGTACCGTCTGCCGTTGGAATTTCCGGACCCTATCTGTTTTTCCGGGTCATGGTGGCGGGAGGGGCACGCCCCTCCCGGCCCCTCCCCATGACGAGAGGATAGTCTGTTGTCCGGGCCCATTTCCCGACACAACAGTCCGGATCAACCGGGGGGGCGCCCACGCGGCGGGGGCGATAGCCCCCCCTGGAGAGTCCCACCAGTACGCATGATGTCGAGCTACCCGACAGAGCGCGATGTACAGAGCCATCCTCATGGGCCGCAGCGGGCGGTTCAGTCCCGCATGAGCGCGGTGACCGCCCCGTCGTACCGGCGCAGTTCCTCTGCAGTGAGGACCATCCGTTCCTTCCCCGCGGTGATCCGCAGGCCATCTCCGCCTGCCTCCCCCAGGATCCGGTGGGGAATGCCTTTGAGCTTCGACTCATCCCGGACCGCCAGCAGGAACCGGCCATACGACTCTGAGAAGAGTTCCGTGATCGGATCTCCCTCCAGCGTCACCCGGGCACCCGGGGAAAGTGCGGCGAGGGCTGCAAGGAGCCCGCCTTGGGAGAGATCGGTGGCCGCCAGGGATGATCCGGCGTTCACCAGGTCACGGATGCGCCCGAGCACATCGATATCGGCGATGGCCGGCGCGTCCCCGCCGCAGCCGGCCACCGCATCCAGCACGGAGCCACCGAACGCCGGCCCGGTTTCTCCCACAAGGGCCAGAAGCGAACCCTCCGGCGCCCTCCCCCAGGAGTGGAGCGGCCCCTTCCCGACAAGCCCGATGGACGGGGTGGGTGGGATCTGGGTCCCGAATTCGTCGCTCTCGTTGTACAGGGAAACGTTGCCTCCCACCACCGGGACCTCCATCCGTCGGGCCATGTCCCCCAGGCCCCGGATGCACTCTTCCAGTTCCCAGCAGATCTCCCGGTGCACGGGGCTCGCGAAGTTCAGGCAGTTGACGATGCAGAGGGGCTCTGCCCCCACCACCGCCAGGTTGGCGGCGTTCTCGTACAGGGAGTTGGCAGTCCCGTCGTGGGGAGCGAGGGCGATCTGCCGGGGGTTGCATCCGCAGGAGAGGACGAGCGCTGCCCCGTCGAGCCGGAGCACTGCCGCGTCACCGGCAAGAGAGACGCTGCGGAGCTGCACGTCATGGTCGTACTGTTCGGTGACCCACTGCCTGCCCGCCACCTCGGGATGGGAGAGGACCTGTGCCGCCAGGTCCTTCAGGGCGGCAGAAGGCCTGGTGAACGGCCGGGACCGCCGGCGGGGCTTCGTCTCCCACTGGCACAGGGGTGCACCGTGGGTCAGGAGCCGGATGGGGAGATCGCAGGCCACCTCGCCGTGGAAGAAGACCCGGAAGCGGGGTTCCGGGATCACCTTCCCTATCTCGCTCCAGGTCAGATTGTACTTCTCAGCGATGCGGGCCAGAGCCGGGACGTCCCGTGCCCGGGTCTCAATGAGCATCCGTTCCTGGGACTCGGAGAGCATGATCTCGGGGGCGGTCATCCCCGTTTCCCGCTGGATCACCCGGTCCGCGTGGAGCTCGGCGCCGAAGGTGCTGCACATCTCGCTGGAGGCGCCGGCGAGACCCGCCGCCCCCAGGTCCTTGCAGGAGAGCACCGCACCAGTCTCTGCCATCTCAAGCACCGCGTCGATGATCAGTTTCTCGGTGTAGGGGTCCCCGATCTGGACACTGGGCCGGTCCTCGGCCTCCGAGTCCTCGGAGAGGTCCCGGGAGGCGAACGAGGCCCCGCCCATCCCGTCCCTCCCCGTGGATGAGCCCACGAGCAGCAGGGGATTCCCCGGTTCCCGGGCCCGGGCCAGCAGGTACCGGTCCGGGTGCACGATCCCCACGCAGACCACGTTCACGAGCGGGTTCCCCCGGTAGGACGGGTCCACCACCACCTCGCCCCGGACGACCGGAACCCCGATGCAGTTCCCGTAGTCGCCGATGCCTGCCACGACATGCTCGAAGAGATACCGGTTCTTCTCCTCTGCGAACGTGCCGAAATAGAGGGGATCCATGAGGGCGATGGGCCGGGCTCCCATGGAGACCACATCCCGGACGATGCCCCCGACGCCGGTTGCCGATCCATGATAGGGATCCACGTAGCTGGGGTGGTTGTGGCTCTCCATCCCGACGACGACCGCGGTCTCTTCAGAGAACCGGACCACGGCGGCATCATCACCCGGTCCCACGATCACGCCCGGGCCGGTGGTGGGGAGCGTGGCCAGCAGTTTCTTCGTGGAACGGTAACTGCAGTGTTCGCTCCAGAGGTTCTCGAAACAGGCGTTCTCCAGCGGGGTGAGATCCCGCCCCAGTTCACGCCGGAGGTGCGCCAGGTCCTGGGACGACAGCATGTACGGAAAGGTATACCCACGCGGCGTAATAAGGCCCGCCGGTCCGCCACGGGACGAGCTCCTTTAACACCCCGGCCGTTCCATGGATACCCATGGCGGAATCGTACGAGGACCTCCTGAAGAAGGCCTACTCCCAGATCACCGAGGTCTCGGGGACCGGCGAGCGGTTCCAGATCCCGGTGGCAAGGGCCTTCATCGAGGGGAAGACCACCGTCCTCGAGAACTTTGCCGAGATCGCAGATACCCTGAACCGGGACCCCGACGACCTGATGAAGTACCTGGTGGGGGAGCTGGGTACCGCGGGGAAGATCGACGGAAACCGAGCCGTCTTCAACGGGAAGTTCGAGCAGGCGATGGTGAACGGCCTGATCCGGAACTATGTCGAGGATTACGTCATCTGCTCGGAGTGCGGGCGGCCCGATACCCGGCTCGTCAAGGACGGCAGGATACCGGTGCTCCGGTGTGACGCCTGCGGAGGGCACCGGCCCGTGAAGAAGCGGAAGGCCCGCACCGAGCCGGCCTCCGACCGGCTGGAGGAGGGCGCGGTGCTGGACGTGGAGATCCAGTCCATCTCCAAGCGCGGGGACGGCGTGGTGCGCCTGGGCAAGTACACCCTCTACGTGGCAGGGGCCAAGCCCAAGGACAAGGTGAAGATCCGGATCACCCGGATCGTCGGACCGGTGGGATTCACCGAGCGGGCGTAAGACCGGTTTCCGATTCTCTTCTCTCTTTTCTTTGCACACAATCGCCCGGGGACTCTCACATTCGTGGGGGGCCGTAAGGTGGTGCTGACTTCTCTGTGGCGTGTGCGGACGGTGCAGTTCATTGCCCCCGGTTGGCTCACCCGATACCAGGTGTACTGGTGAGACGCTCCAGGTGAACCTTCGGTCCCACCCCGCCGGTTTAGCCGGATCTGTACCGTGTCACGAGGCAGACCGGACGACTGACTATCCTCTCGCCGTGGGGGAGGGGGCAGCAGCCCCCTCCCGTCACCTTTTCCAGGCGATGAGAAATGGTGCCTCCCAGCCCCTGCCAGAGATGGAGGAGCGTGCACGAAAGAAGTGTCAACAGGGAAAATGCGGGTGCGGATTCAGACCTTCAGGTCCTTCAGAAGTTCGTCGCAGTGGCCCGAGATCCTCCCGCAGGCCTCGCGGAGCACGTCGATGGGTCCCTTCTTCCCGTCCGTGGTGATCAGGAGCTCGGGGTCCGAGTACTGGAACTCCATCAGGTAGCGTGCCACGTCCACCGACGGGTCGTTCAGAAGTTCGTCGGTGAGCAGGTTGAGAAAGGTGTGCCCTTCACCCTTCAGGACGATCCGTGCCCTGTCTTTCCTGAGTTCCAGGATCTTGATCTCCATGCCGATTGTACATGGCGGGCTGAATATAAAAAGGGAACCGGGCCGCCCCCCGCTCCCGCCCATGAGGTTGGGTTAAATCAAGGCGTGAAGGTGTCATGCATCCTTTGGATACTGGTGAGACGCTCTCGGGGGCTCACCGCCCCCGCCGCGTGGGCACCCCCCGCCGGTTCTCTGGCACAGGAAGTTCACTCTGCGCATCAACCGAAGAAGGGGGTATCCTCACGGGGGTGAGACGGGGAGGGGGGCGGATGCCCCCTCCCGTCACTGAGTCGGGAGAACGAGGGGAGAGACTGCGAAACGAGCCTCAGAACTCAAACGTCTCCATGTCCCGGCCCTGGTGCGGCATTTCCCAGGGAATTAGGTGGGAGAGGCAGACGCACCGGAAGTCCTTTGCCCCGATCTCCTCCGCAAAGCGGCACGCCTCGGCGTAGTTCATGTGCTTGTGGAGCCGGATCTCGGGAGGGGCGATCCCGTCCACAAAGAGCAGGTCCACCCCCTTCAGGAGCTTTCGGCTCCTGGCAGGGATGGACGCGAGGGTATCGGACGTGTACCCTAGCCGGTTTCGCTCGTGCTCCAGCACAAGGCCGCAGGCGTAGGCGGGGGGGTGGTTCACCTCGATGAGGGTGAGGGTGATCCCGAAGAGGTCGAAGGGCCGGTAGGGTTCCACCGGGTGGCGGGCAAAGGAGAGGAAG
>JAJRDC010000224.1 GCA_028678635.1 Methanomicrobiales archaeon | reverse complement strand
CCGGATCACATCGTCGGGCACCCGGGTCTCCTTGAAGTTCCGGACCGACCGCCGGCTCTTGATGATGGTGGTTCCCACGTTCATACACGTCGATAGGAGGGCAGGAGGTAAATGTGTTGTGCTGGGCAGGGTCTTTTCGGTGCAGGGATCCGGGGAAAAGAGGCAGGGCTTTCAGAACGAATTATACCGGCACCAGGCCGGTGATGGCACTCCACAGGTTCGCAAGTCCAGCCGTGAGGAGGGTGCCGGGTTCGATTCCCAGGATCGGGAAGATGAAGACAAAGTACAGGAAGGTGGCGAGCATGGATCCCACGTTGGTCAGGGCGGCGACGAAGATCACCCGGAACAGGGGCACCTCACGCATCTCGGAGAACGAGTTCGCCTCCATGATCCGGCGGAAGTCCCCTGCCGTTGGTTTCCGGATCTTCGCCTCCACCGGGACGGTAAACCACCCGGCCGCGATCAGGGGGTGCAGCGCCGTGGCCCAGGAGACGGCGAAGGCAGTCAGGGCAGAGAGGGGATGGCCTCCGGCGAGCAGGGCAAAGCCCGCCGCCAGGATGCCGTGGATCAGGATCCAGTACACGAACGCCCGGACCAGGAGATCGATCCCCACTCCGGAGAACGCGATGGCCGCAATCAGGAGGACGAAGAGGCCCAGGACGAGCACCCCGAGGATGATCCCCCAGGGGAGCCCTTTTTTTGTCGCAATCAGGGTATCCTGCGGGGGTATCGTCCCGGGAGCCGCCAGGAGCTTCCGGATTCCTTGCACGTGGCCGGCACCGACCACCGCGAGGACACGCTCGTGCCGCCCGGTAAGCGCCAGAAGCTGGCCTGCCAGGAAGGCATCGCGTTCATCGATGAGGGCCTGTGCCCCATGGGGTGCGAACTTCCGGAACTCCTGGAGGGCAAGGGAGATCATGTCGTCCCGTTTCAGTTCCTCCACGTCGATCTCGTCGGTTTCGGAGGAAACCAGGGAGACGGCGAGGGCATATCCCATCTTCAATTTCTCGAGGAGGGTGAGGGAATGCCAGAACCGGTTCAGTGTGATCCGGATGTCGCGGTCCACCAGCGCCAGGGGGATACGGCGGGCCTCGGCCTCCTCTATCGCCGCCTTCATCTCTGCGCCGGGTTCCACCCCCACCTCCATCCCTATCCGCCGCTGCAGGTGGGCAAGTGTCCACTGGACCAGGAGCTCGGTGAACTGGTGGCTCTGTAACACATCGGCAACAGCGGGCGGCTTCTCCTCCTGCTTCAGGACGGCGTACCTGGCCGGGTCCAGCTCGACTGCCACCACATCGGGGCGGAACTCCTCCATTGCCGCCCGGACCTCGTCCACGCTCTTCTGGGAGACGTGGGCGGTCCCGACAATGCGCAGTTCACCCATCCAGCACCCGGATGCCTTTCGTATCCACGACGCACCTGCACCCGGCCGGGATCCGGCATTCCATGAGAACCCGGGCCACCATCTGCTCCTCGGCCTCCTCGCCAAGGGCCCGTTCCACGAGAGCAGAGGCCAGGGCATGTGCCTCCTCCAGGGTCATGGGGGCTCCGATCCCGGGACAGTCCGACAGCTCCAGATGGCCATCAAGAAGCATGAAGGGATAGGTGCGGCAGATCCGGGGCCGGGCACCATGGACGGTGCAGTGGTTCCCCGAGAGGAACCTGCAGGCATTCCCCTGCCTGCGGACACACCATCCCAGGGTATAACACGTGCCGTCACCAGGCTCGAGGAACTCCGGGTAGGGCTCCACGATCTCATCCCAGGTGCCGCCGGATCGAGCCATGAGATCCCGCACCTCATCCGGCATGACAAGCACCAGGTGGTCCCTGCCCCGGCAGCAGCTTCCGCACTCCAGGCACCGGAACCCGATATCAAGGATACGGCGGGCGAGGGTATCCTGCGGGGCATCACCTGCCGCGCTGCGAACGTTGTTCATTCCGCTCCCCCATCCCGGCAGATGCGGTCAAAGTTCCGGAAGACCAGCCGGCCGTTCACCGTGTGGGAGACCTCCGGGTGCCACTGGACACCGTAGATGCGCTCTTCCGTCGAGGCGATGGCCTCCACGCCGGCGATCCGGGACCTCGCCAGGAGGGTGTACTCCGGCGGGACCTCCTTCACCTCGTCCATGTGGGAGGCCCACACCTGGATCCGGTCCGGGTATCCCTCCAGGATCCCGTCGGGGGAGAGGACCTCCACCTCCACCATGCCGTAGCCACCCATGGAGCCCGGGGCCACGAACCCGCCCCGGGCGAGGGCGATCACCTGGAGCCCCAGGCAGATCCCGAGGACCGGAATACCCAGGTCCAGGTACTCCCGGCACCGTCCTGCCCGCTCCATGGCCGGCCCTCCCCCCAGAATGATCCCCCGGTACCGGTTCAGCGCCTCCGGTGCGGTGGTGTTGGGCACCATCTCGGCCGGAAGATCCATGTCCCGGAGGCTGCGGAGGATCAGGTGGTTGAACTGGCCATAATTGTTCACCACCGCGAGGGGCTGCATCCCGTAGCTATCTGTACGGGCGGGTAATAGCGCTTTCCCGGCTGGGCTCCGGCCGTGACCAAAGGATTTCTGGACTCACTGCGGGAGGGGGCCAGCCCCCTCCCGGTTCCTCCCCCGATGAGGATAGTTGTTCCAGGTCAGGTTTCCGCCAAAGATCGCAGATCCCGGAAAACCGTGGGGGGACGCCC
>JAJRDC010000228.1 GCA_028678635.1 Methanomicrobiales archaeon | reverse complement strand
CCGGATCACCTGCTCCGCCGCGCAGACCGCCTGGTCAGGTGTCCCTGCCACCAGCACCAGGCAGTCCTTCTCCCCTGCACCGGCCTGTGCCCGGAGGGCGTCGACATCTGCAGCGGTGATGCCATACGCCGGGAGCTCGTCGGTGTGAAAGATCCCGCCCACGCCGCACCGCTTCGCGTAATCGGCCATCTCGCTCCCCAGGCGCCTCCCCGGCTGGATCTCCTTCCCCACGAACCCGGCGAACCCGCGGAGGAGAACGGCCAGGACCCGGGGGGCCTTCGAGAGGATCCGGGATCCGCTCTTGGTGGCGAGGGCGGTGACGTCGAGCGGCTTCCGGTCCACCGACGCGTTCCGGCCCGTGAGTTCCTCCCGGATGGCGAGGAGCGCCTGCTGGCGCGTGACCTCGCGGCGTACCACCTCTGCGATCAGTCCCAGCTCCTGGACCCCCTTGATCTCCACCCGGGCGCCGCCCGCAATGGAGATGTTCACGTCCTGCCGGATGGTGCCCAGGCCCCGCTTCACCCTTCCCGTGGACCGGAGCACCATGCCGATGTACTCGGCGGTGGCCTGGACCGCCTCGGGGGTGTGCATGTCGGGAGCGGTCGTGATCTCCACGAGGGGTATGCCCAGCCGGTCCAGGGAGAAGACCCCCGCCTCCACCCGCTGGGCCGCGTCCTCCTCCAGGCAGATCGTCTCGATCCCGGTGCCGTCCGGGAGCCGGCCGGCCAGGGCGACGAGCGCCGTCCGCTGGAACCCGCAGGTGTTGGAACCGTCGATGACCAGCTTGCGCATCGGGTGCACCTGCCGGACCGGGGTCATGCCCATGGTCTTTGCCACCGAGAGGCTGATCTCCAGCGCCTCGGGGTTCAGGGGCTGGGGAGGCTCCTCGTCGTCCTCCACGAGGCAGGTGGTATCGTAGGTGTAGTACGTGAACCGCCGGACGTGTTTCAGCTCCTCGAGAGCCGCCCGGTCGATCTCCCCCATCTCGCTCTCCGTGGCCCGGAGGAACCGGGTGAACTCCCCGCTGTGTTCCCTCGTGTCCCGGAGCAGCGTCGGGCACCGGCAGAAGAGCTTCCGGCCGGTATCCAGCTGCTGGTGGATCTCGATCCCGGCCGTGAGGGCCGGTTCCCTAGAGGCCATGGAGGCTCCTCCCCCGGATCTCGCCCCGGAGGTTCTCCTGCATGAGGGCCGCCACGGCGTCATGGTCACGGGCCTGGGGCAGGACCCACATCAGTTTCACGAGCGCGGTTTCGGGGAGCATGTCCTCTCCCTCGATGACGCCGGCGGAGAGCAGGTCGCGCCCCGTGTCGTAGACCCTGTCGCAGACCCGGCCGTGCAGGCACTGGGAGGTCATCACGACCTCGGTTCCCCCGTCGGTCAATTCCTTCACGGCCGCGACGCAGCCGGTGGAAACGTGGCCCAGGCCGGTGCCGGCGAGCACCAGGCCCCGGTAGCCCTCAAATGCCCGGATCACGTCGGGGGAGAGGCCGGGGTGGAACGAGAGGAGGCCGCAGCGCTCCTCCAGCGTGTCCGTGAGCCGGGACATGGCTGTCCCTCTCCGGACGGCATCGGGGGTGAGTGTCACCTGCAGAGACGGGTACTCCGCCGTGCCGATGGGCGGGATCCCCAGGGACTGGAAGGCGTCCCGCCGGGAGGTATGCATCTTCCGGACCCGGGTGGCCCGGTGGATGTGGCACCGGTCGTCACTCGTGGTCCCGTGCATGACCACGGCCACCTCCCCCAGGGGGGAGACGGCGGCGGCGACGCTGCAGAGGGCGTTCATGGCATTGTCGCTGCTGGGCCGGTCGGCGGACCGCTGGGCCCCCCCGAAAATGATGGGGACAGGGGTCTCCACCATGAAGGAGACGGCGGCTGCGGAGAAGGCCATCGTGTCGGTGCCGTGGGTGACGATGACTCCCTGCACTCCCTTTCCGATCTCGCGGTGAACAACCCTGGCCAGGTCCTGCCAGAGGGACGGTGTCATGTTCTCCGAGAGGATCGAGGCGATCTGGCTGGTCCGGTACCGTGCGATGCTCCGGAGCTGGGGGATGGCACGGAGGATGTCGTCGGCCGAGAACTGGCTGGTGACGGCACCGGTCCGGTAATCGATCCGGCTCGCGATGGTACCTCCGGTGGAGACGATGGAGAGCTCGGGGAGGGACGGGTCCTGGGTGACGGCCACGGCCGGAGGGGTCGCGGCTGAGGGCCGGGAGGAAAACGTGCATTCACCCGCGGGGACCCCAAGGTTGTACCCGGTGTCCAGCTTGAGGACGGTCATCCCGTCCCGGTCGGTGATGTAGGTTGCCTCCCGATCCCCGCCGGGACCGCGCCACCGTACCCGGTCGCCGGGCCGGAGCCCGGCCGTCATGCCACCAGCTCCCGGGCGTCGGCCAGGAGCTGGGAGAGGGCCTCCTGGATGGCCTTCTCCTGGGAGACGACCCAGGCGGAGTCCTGGCGGTGGATCCTCCGGCGCTCCCGGAGGGTCCTTGTCACAGCCTCGGGGGCCGGCCCGCCGGCCACGTTCCGGGAGGCGACGGCCGTGGGGACGTCAAGGGCCACCGCAACCTCGTCGGCCGTGACCCCGCGCTTGACAAGGGAGATCCCCGCCACCTCCTGGGCCGCCGCCTCCAGGACCCGGAGGTCCAGGCTGCCCCTCCGGACGGCCCTCCCGACGATGGTATGGGCTGTGCGGAAGGGCAGGTTGTGGGACCGGACCAGCATGTCGGCAAGGTCTGTTGCCGTGGAGAAGCCACGGCCCGCCTCCTCTGCCATCCGCTTCTCGTCGAAGGTGGCGCCCTGGAGGATCCGGGCCAAAAGGTCGGTGCTCTCCATGACAGCCGACATCCCGCGCCAGAGATGGGGGGTCACCTCCTGAAGATCCCGGTTGTAGGACATGGGGAGCGCCTTCACGATGGTGAGGGCGCCGGCCAGCGCCCCCTGGGCGGTACCGGCCTTTGCCCGCAGGATCTCCAGGGTGTCCGGGTTCTTCTTCTGGGGCATGATGGAGCTGGAGGAGCAGGAGGCATCGTCCAGGGAGACGAACCCGAAGGCCGGGGTGGACCAGAGGATCAGGTCCTCGGCCAGGCGTGAAAGTACAGTCATCAGGATGGCCCCCGCCGAGAGGGTCTCCAGCACGAAGTCCCGGGAGGCCACGGCGTCCATGCTGTTCGCAAGCACCTGGTCAAAGCCCAGCAGACGGGCGGTCATCTCCCTGTCCACGGGGTAACCGGTGGAGGCAAAGGCGGCGGCACCCAGGGGGGAGAGGT
>JAJRDC010000146.1 GCA_028678635.1 Methanomicrobiales archaeon | reverse complement strand
GGGTGTCGGCCACCCAGGTGGCGGCGAGGGGCGGGTTTCCGCAGGGTGCCATCTCCTCGAAGAATTCGGCGAGGCGCAGCTCCCCGCAGAGGGTCCGGGCATGCTCCGGCGAGATGCCGTACTGGGCCATGAACCGTTCCCGGCGGGCGTCAGGGAGCTCGGGGAGGACGATCCCCTCCACCCAGCCCCCGACCTGCAGGGGCCGGAGGTCCGGCTCTGTGAAGTACCGGTAGTCGTGCTCCTGCTCCTTGGACCGGGCAGAGGTGGTGACACCCCTGGCCTCCACGAAGTGCCGAGTCTCCCGTTCCACCTTCTGCCCCCGGCGGATCACGTTCCGCTGCCGGGTCATCTCGTAGGTGAGGGCCTTTTCCACGCCCTTGTACGAGGAGATGTTCTTCACCTCCACCCGCTCGCTCCCGGGGATGGAGATGTTCGCATCCACCCGGAGGGACCCCTCCCGGTCCCCGTCGAATACACCCAGGTACTCCAGGGTGGTCCGGAGGCCGTTTAACAACCTCCGGGCCTCCCTGGGGGACCGCAGGTCCGGCTCGGTGACGATCTCGATCAGCGGGATCCCGCTCCGGTTGTAGTCCACCAGCGTGTACCGGGGCCGGTCCTGGGTCCCCATGTGGACAAGGCGCCCCGGGTCCTCCTCCAGGTGGATCCGGGTGATGCGGACCCGTTTCTCCCCCTCCTCTCCCTCGATGTCCAGGTACCCGCCCTCGGCAAGGGGCAGGTTGTACATGGTGATCTGGAAACCCTTGGGGAGGTCGGGGTAGAAGTAGTTCTTCCGGGCAAACTCGGCCTCCTCCGCCACCCGGCAATGGAGCGCCTTGGCCACGCGCAGGGCATACTCCACGGCCCGCCGGTTCATGGAAGGGAGGGAACCGGGCAGCCCCAGGCAGGTGGGACAGACGTGGGTGTTGGGGGGGTCGTCACGGTAGTCGGTGGAGCAGCCGCAGAAGAGCTTCGACTCCGTGTTCAGCTGGCAGTGGACCTCGAGGCCGATGATCACGGTGTCGCTGACCTCGCCGGCCGCCCTCAGGCCGACGGCGGGCTGGGAACGCCCGCGGATGGCGGTCACGATTTCACCGCCTGCTCGTACGCGAACGCGGCGTTCATCACCTGCTCGTCCTCGAAGGGCCTCCCCGTCAGCTGGAGGCCCACCGGCAGCCCCCCCGCGGATCCGCAGGGCACAGAGACCGCGGGAACGCCGGCAAGGTTCGCAGGCACCGTCAGGATGTCGGCCAGGTACATGGAGAGGGGATCCGATTTCTCCCCGATCTTCCAGGCCACGGTGGGCATCGTGGGACCCGCCAGGAGATCGACGTCACGGAAGAGCCGGGCGTAATCATTTCGGACCTGCTCGCGTGCCACCTGGGCTTTCCCGTAGTACTTCCCATAGTAGCCGGCCGAGAGGGCGAAGGTGCCGATCAGGATCCGTCGCCGCACCTCGGGCCCGAAGTGCTGCATCCGGTTCTCCTGGAACGCCTCGTGCCAGGGCTTTTTGTAGTCCGGGGAGGGACCGTACCGGACACCGTCGAACCGGGCCAGGTTGGAGGAGGCCTCGCTCATACAGGTGACATAGTAGGCAGCCAGGGCGTACTCCATGGACGGCATGGCACACTCCACGGTGACAGCTCCCAGACCCTCCAGCACACCGACAGCCCTCCGGACGCGTTCGGCCACGGCGGGATCCACCCCCTTCCCGAAGAACTCCGCCGGGATGCCGACCCGCATCCCCCGGATATCGCCGTTCAGCTTCGGAAGGTAGGGCCGGTCCTGCATCGTGGCATCCCGGGGATCGTACCGGCTGATCACCTCCATGAGGAGCGAGCAGTCAGAGACGTCCGCTGCCATGGGACCGATCTGCTCCAGGGAGTTGGCATAGGCCACGAGGCCGTACCGGGAGACCCTGCCGTACGTTGGTTTTAACCCCACGATCCCGCAGAAGGCGGCGGGGCACCGGATCGATCCGCCGGTGTCGGTGCCGAGGGCCATCCGGGCCATTCCCGACGCCACCGCCGCGGCGCTGCCCCCTGAGGATCCGCCGGTGACGCGTTCGGGATCCCGGGGGTTGCGGGCGGGGCCAAAGCCGCTGTTCTCGGTGGAGGAGCCCATCCCGAACTCGTCCATGTTGGTCTTTCCCGGGATGAGTGCCCCCTCGTTCCGGATCAGGTCCACCACGTGGGCGTCGTACGGCGGCACGTAGCCCGAGAGGATCCGGGACCCGCAGGTGGTCTCCACTCCCCGGGTACTGATGTTGTCCTTCACCGCCACCGGGATCCCTGAGAGGCGCCCGGGTGCTCTCGGAGGGATCGCGGCGAGGGTGATGAAGGCGTTCAGGGGATCGCCCGGTTTCACTCCCCCCGCCATCACATCACCCGGGGAGCGCGGATGTACCCGTCCTCGTTCTGGGCCAGGGAAAGGACCTCGTCCCGGGGCAGGGACGGGGTCACCTCGTCTTCCCGCAGGACGTTCGTGATCCCCGATTTCCATCCCCCGCCGGCAGGCACCCGGTCCAGGACGGCAAAATAGTCCAGGATGGCGTTGAAGTCCCGGGTGAAGGGCGGGAGCTCCTCGGCCC
>JAJRDC010000270.1 GCA_028678635.1 Methanomicrobiales archaeon | reverse complement strand
TGCGCGAACAGGAACGTACCGGGATCTCCATCGAGGAGTTTGCCCGGCTGGACATCCGGACCGCGAAGGTGATCTCAGCGGAACCGGTGAAGGGGGCAAAGAAGCTTGTGAAACTCCAGGTAGACATCGGTGACGGGACCCGGCAGGTAATCGCAGGAATTGCCGAGTTCTACCCGGTGGAGAGTCTGGTGGGGAAGGATATCGTTGTGGTCGTGAACCTGAAGCCGGCGAAGATCTTCGGGCTGGAGAGCCAGGCGATGCTCCTTGCCGCCGGCGACCGGGCATCCCTCCTCACCCCCCTCCTCCCGGTGCCACCGGGTACGAAGATCAGATAGAAGACAGGTCCATCTTTTCCGGATTCTTGGAGGATGTCCCGGGGGCGACCCCCTGCCAAAGGTCGCTTTGGAACGACGATTACTGTACCGCTCCTGGGGGGACCTCACGGTCCCCCGGCCGCGGGGGCGTCCCCCCCTGTCGGATCTTCTCATTGATGGATCAATCGGATTCGGCCATATGATGCGGGAGGGGGAAACCCCCTCCCGGCCCCACCCCCATGAGGATAGTCACGCCACGTCGGTGCCCGGGAACTGTCAATCCCGAGATCCCGGAAAACGGGGGGGGGCGCCCACGCGGCGGGGGGTGAAAGCCCCCCTGGAGCGTCCCACTAGTACCATCCTTATCAAATCACCGAGGCACGTGAAAGGAGAGTCTGCCTCAGCGTGCGAGGCGGGCCCGGGGGGATTTGAACCCCCGACATCCGGGTTAGAAGCCCGGCGCTCTGTCCAGGCTAAGCCACGGGCCCGCGTTCCATACGTCTCGTTTCCGGCCTTATGAATCCTTGCAGATGGCAGGATAACGAGGGAAATCTGAGAAAGGAGTGAGGGGGGTTATACCGCGTGGTAACAGCCGGTTTTGGCCAGGTCCACGAGGGTAGCTCGACCCATCCCCCGCTCCTGTACCTTCTTCACCATCGACGTGCCGCAGTACCGGACCTGGACGCGGGCAGACATCCGTTCCCGCTCCTCGAAGAACATGGCGTTCGTGAACTCCACCTGCCGCTTCATGGAGATGGAGATGGCCGTCACGTTCACCAGGATCCCCGCGTCCCCGGGGGAAAGGTCCTCCAGGTCCACGGACGTCATGAAGATGTGCTGCCCGGGTTCGACGCCGGCCAGCGTCACCACGTTCTGGGCGCTGGAGAGTTCGAGCGTCCTCGGCCGGCCCCGTTTCAGCTCGGTGATGACCGCGAAGGCGATTCCCGTGAGTGCTGCATGGGACATTGTCATCACCCGTACATTGGCAGCTGTTCCTTCTTCTGGCCCCCGGCCTCGGCGGTCTGGACCTCTTCGGCGATCTTGTGCATCGCCGCCTCGATCTCTTCCGCCTGTTCCATCAGGGGCTTCACGTCAAGGTCCAGGCTGTACAGCTTGTTCAGCACTTCAATGGTGGCTGCCGATGCCCGGGGGTCCGGTGTCGGTATCGTCTCACCCAGGATGCCGAGCCCGGGGATCCCCCTGACCTTGCACTCGGTCAGGATGGAACCCGCGATCCCGGAGATGGATCCCATGGGGAGGATCATGGCCATGTCCTGGATCCGCTCCAGGGCCTCAGGGGTGGTGGCCACGCCAAAGACCCGCTTCTCCATCTCGTTCGTGACGATCCCCGCAATGGTGACCACCTCCTTCGGCTGGAACTGGGCGAACCACTCCATGAGGCCGTTCGCAACCTCGTAGCAGATCATGGGGTGGATGGGAATGTCTCCCACGACCACGGCAAGGTCCCGCTTCTCGTAGAACCGGACCGGGACATTGATGACTCCCCGGGTCATCATGGCCAGCGGCGGGAAGTACTTGCTGGTGACGGAGCCGATCACCTCGAACTCCATCTGCTCCACCAGGTATTGCAGCGCAATGGACCCAACGAGGCCGCTCCCGGGAAATCCCATGAGGACCGTCTTTGTGGAGTCCTTCAGGGGCCGGGAATTGATCTTCAGCTCATCCCTGGGCCTTGGCCTCTCCAGGGTCGATTCAATGCGTTTCAGGTACGGGATTATCTCTTTCTCGTCCACGGCTGATGCACCCCAGCAGACTTAAGATAGCGGGAGCAACCTAAAGAATGTTATGCAGGAATTTGAGGTGAAGCGCGGCCACACGAAGGATCTCGTGGCCACCGTCACCGGAGCAATCCGGGAGAACTTCGGTCTGGAACCGGCCATGGAGGGGGAGAAGGCGGTTATCGCCTTTGGTGCGCTTTCCCGGCTGGAGGCATGGCCGGGCCCAGGGGGAAAGACTGTCGTCGTAAACACAGTGTCCCGGAAGGATGCCTCCGAAGCAGAGATCCTGGATACCAACAGGCGGTTTCGGGTTTTCCTGGAGAAGATCACCGGTTTCAACGCAAAGGAACGGGTGAAGCGGGCGAAAAAGGCGGTGGAGAAGGGATAACGATCTTCATTCCAGTCCCTTTTTCCACCTCGTTTTCCACCATTGCAGACGGGAGGGGGCCAGCCCCCTCCCGGTCCCTCCCCCATGAGGATGGCTGCTCCAGGTCGGTTTATTGTCCGACAGGATCTTCTTTTTGGCAGAACACCGAAGATCCGCCCATCCTGCCGCGGAGTGGGCGCCCACGCGGCGGGGGGCGAAAGCCCCCCTGGAGCTCTCACAAGGAGTCAGAAAACGGGAATAAACCTCAGCCCCAATTCACGGATGAACCGTGGGGAGAATTCGACATGGTGGTGGGGCCGGAATCAGGCCGGTCCCCCCACGTCCTCCGTATCTATTCCAGCACGATGGCCGGCTTGAAGGGGAGGGCGGAGGCTGCCTTCGCGTGGGTGGCCTCCTCTGCAGGGATGATCTTCACCGGCACCCCGAACTCCTTCTCCAGGAACGGGAGCGCCGCGGTGAAAATGGTGGATTCATCCACCCTGTCCGCGAGGAGGTCCCGCACCAGCTCTGGCGGGAACCTGTGGATCAGCGCCGTAACCTGCTTCACCGCGTCGGCCGCCGCCTTCCCCCGCTTCCGCATCCCCGGATCCTGCATGACGAGCCGGGTGGCATCCTTTTTCTCTGCCGCACCCGCGATGGTCCGGAAGACGTCCCATTTCCATTCCGGGGCGGTGATCAGGACGGCAGCCTTGGGGGTCATGGGGAGGAGCTTCCGGATGGACTCCACGTCCTCGACGGTCCGGATGAGCAGCTCCTCCGCGATCTCGCTCTTCCGGTCCACCTTCTTCTCATCGGGGACCGGCCAGGGGGCAAAGCCCACGGGCCCCTTCCCCCCCGTCGCCGCCCAGAGGTCCTCGCAGGTATAGGGGATGAAGGGGGCCAGGAGCCGGATCCAGGCCGAGCAGAGGTCCCTGACGGCGTCCCCCTTCAGGATCCCGTCCGGGCTCCTCCGCCGGTACCACTTCAGGTCCGCCTCGATCCCGAACCAGGACTCCTGGAGCGCCTGCCGGGTCTGGAAGTTCCGGAGGGCTTCCGTGGCCCGGGCGATCCTGCCCTGGAGCCGGGAGGCGAGCCATGCATCGATCCCCTTCGTCTTCCCTCCCCCGCCCTCCATCGCCTCGTGAACCAGGTTCCAGAACCGCTCGATCTGGCGCCGGGTGGAGGCCACCATCTCGTTCCGCCAGTCAAAGTCCTGCCAGGGCTCGGCGGAGCCGACGAGAAACATCCGGACGGTGTCGGCCCCGAACTCGTCGATGGCATCCGAGAGGAGGACGACGTTCCCCTTGGACGAGGACATCTTGGCGCCGTTCAGGAGGCCCATCCCGAAGACCACCATCCCCCTCGGCTGGAACTCGGGGGGGAAGATGGCCCGGTGGTGGAAGAGCTGGAAGGTCAGGTGGTTGGAGATGAGATCCTTGGCCGAGAACCGGAAGTCATACGGGTACCAGTACAGGAACTCCTTCCGGATCCCGTCCAGCGTCTCCTTCGGAACCGTTGTGGGGTTCCCTTTCCCCAGGAAGAGGTAGTCAAAGACCTCCGGGGTGAGGTTCTCGGGGGGGATCGCCTTCATGTGGTGGGCGATGGTGTAGTAGGCCATGTAGATGGTGGAGTCAGAGAGGGGTTCCACAATCCACTCCCTGTCCCACGGGAGCCGGGTGCCGAGGCCCACCCTCCGGGTGCAGGCCCAGTCCTTCAGCCAGTCCACCGTGCGGGAGAACTCGGCCCTGGTCTCGGGCGGCACCAGGGCCATCTTCCCCAGCTGGTCGTGGATCTCTGCCTTCCATTCGGGATTGCTGTAGTGCAGGAACCACTGGTCGTGCAGGATCCGGACTGTGACCCGGCCCCCGCACCGGCAGACCACCGGCCGGGTGTCAAAGTCAAACATGGGGACGGATCCGTACTTCTCCTGCATCTCTGCCGTCACCTGGTCCCGGGCCTCCCGGACGGACTTCCCGCCGAACTGCGGGAGCATGCGGCCCCGGGCGAACTCGGCGCTGTACACCTCCTGGGTGACGGATTCAAGGCGCGGGTCGTTCTGATCCCGTATCCCTGCCCGTTCCACCGCGTCCTTTGCCGGGAATGTGCCGTATCCCTCAACCGTGAGCAGGTTCACCATGGTGATCCCGGCCGCCTGCCCCTTCTCCTGCAGGTCCCGGAGGGCGATGTAGTCAAACGGTGCGTGGGCGGGAACCGACATCACGATCCCGCTGGCCATGTCCGGGTCGACAAAGGACGCCGGGAATACGGGCACCTTTCCGCAGAGCGGGTG
>JAJRDC010000292.1 GCA_028678635.1 Methanomicrobiales archaeon | reverse complement strand
GAGAACCGCCAGATGTTGCCGATTCCCACGGCCGAGCCGATGGCGGCCAGCAGGAACCCCAGCCGTGAAGACCAGCGTTCCATGTCCCACCCCTGTCACCGTATCGCCCCGGGCGGACATGAAATGTGCGGAAACGGCCCCCGGTGGCCCTCGCGACGGAGAGGTCCGTCGACCGTGGCGGTGGTCTCCTAGTGCCGTTTCTTCATCGCGGCAATGGCAGTATCCACGATGGCCCCCAGGGCCTCCGGGTCCCAGAGATCGGAGTTGAGGACCAGGTCGTACCGGGAAAGGTCCCTGATATCGATGCCATAGTAGTGGAGGTAGCGGGTGTACTCGCACTCCTCCCGCTGGAGCGCCAGCTCCCGGGCCGTGTACTCGTCCATCCCGTCCCTCTCCGCGATCCGCCTCGCCCTGGTGGCAACAGGGGCCTGGAGCCAGATCTTTACGTCCGCGTCCTCCACCATCCAGCCGGAGAGTCTCCCCTCGGCCACGATCCGGTCCCTCCCTGCAGCCACCTCTTTCTGCCGGGCATCGATCATGGCGTCGATAGAGACATCCTTCTCAGCCAGCGTGCCGAACTCGGCGAGGGTCATCCCCCGTTCCCTTGCCATCTGACGGAACATCTCCCCTGCAGAGATCAGCTCAAAGCCATGGGTTTTTGCCAGGTGCCGGGCAAGGGTGGTGGTCCCGCTCCCCGGGGGACCGCTCACCGTGACCCGCATCAGATACCCCCGACGTGCATCTGCACCATCAGATGCCTCCGATGTTCATCGCCTTCCGGATCACCTGGGAGAGGGCGAGCGAGCAGATCATGTACCAGAGGATCCAGGTCGGGATGATCCAGATGGCGGCTTCTGAAAGCGTCTTGGCACCGAGATAGGGGAAGACGATCATGCTGTCTGAGAGGAGCGGGAGCCGGTAAAGGAGCCAGAGGAAGATGGGAATGGAGATGACCATGATGTAGCCCATGGGCTTGAACTGCTGCCGTGACATCTCCAGCTGTTCAGCCATCATCCTGTCCCGCTTCACCTCCAGCTTCTTGATCCGCTTCTCGTCGCCTGAGAGCTGGGCCTCGCGGTACTCCCGCTGGAACTCCTTTGCCCGCGCCTGGACCTCCTGCGTCTTCTCGTAATCGATGGTGTACTTCTGGATCAGGGAGGTGGCGATGCCCGTGAAGGCGGAGAGGATGAGGATCACGACATAGAACGGTACGCCGGCGGCGAGGAGCGGTCCCAGCGGTGCGTCCATCCCTGCCCCGATGGCATTGCGCATGAGCGGGATGCTGTATGACAGGAGGAGGATGAAGGCGAGCGCGAGGGCGATGATTCCGCCGGAGTCCTTCAGGTTCATGGGGGAATCACCGGAGGATCTCGGCCATCCGGGCCTGGGCCTGCTCCAGCAGGTGGTCCTGGTTCTTCACCACGGCAACGGTGCAGCCTGAGACCATCGCATACGCCGCCGCCATGGACCGGTTGAACTCCTGGTGGAACGCGATCTCCCGGGATCCTTCCATGTCCCGTGTCCGGGTGGGATCGTTCAGCCTGCGGGCAAGGATCTGGTCCTCGTCGGTCTCGACCAGCACCACCATGTCCGGCTGGAGCTCCCGCAGCACCCACTCGGGGAGCCCGGGCAGGAATCCCTTCGGTGTCTTCACCGTGCAGTGGGTGTCGATGATGACGTTCCCCGGCACCTGTGCCATCTTCTGTGCTGCCATCTTCTGGAGACGCTTCTGCGGGTCCCGGTCCAGCCTGCGCATCCCGTCCCGGTCCTTCACGATCCCCTCGGCCTCTGCCACCTCGTACATGAAGGTGCCGAAGTTTAGGGACCGGTACTCGATCCCCTCGCCCTTCAGCCGTTCCAGTGCCCCGTTCACCACCGTGGTCTTGCCGACACCGGGGACCCCGGTGATGACGATCCGCTTGCCCATGCCAGTCCATTCCTCCCTCACGACAGCCCTGGCCTCCCCCCCATCCTGCAGCGAATGCACCAGTTCCCGAGCCAGCGCAGGGAGGGATGTGCCGGGGTATCCGGGTACTCAGTATATCACGGGCTGGCATTCATAAACCCATCAGTCCGGTGACAGGTAAGGATGAATCCTCCGGCCGGCAGCTCCCTCGGCCGAGGGGAGGGATTGCGGGGGAAAACCGCTGGCAGATCCGGGGAGGGATGGATGGGCCGGGTGACTCAGGGGAGGTACATTCCCTCCCTGTTCCGGAAGATACAACCGGGGGGACCCTGGATTCCTGTTAACATTTAACCCAGAGATAGGCAGCGATGGCGGCAATCATGATGCCAATTGCCGCACCGAGTTCCAGGATCCCGGTCTCCGTGCTCAGGGTGAGGGCGGTGCCGAGGAAGATCACGGCGAGGGCAATCACCGTGAGGCCGAGCAGTTTCGTCTTCAGGTCGTCGAGGTTACGGATTTCCACCCACCCGGGAAGCGGGGCCCGCGCAATGAAGAGCTCGTAGAGCCCCATGGATATCAGGTAGAAGACCGTGGCAACGAGGAAGATATCGATAATCTGGACCGCGGTGGCGAGATATTCCTTGATCACCTGAATATCCACGCTGAAATTCAGGATCATGAAATACACGCCATAGAGACTCAGCAGGAATCCGTACCCGAAAAGAACAACGGCAATCACGCCAGTCCCGACAACCGCAAGGAGAAAGAGCCATTTGCTGGTTGATGCAAAGGAATGGACAAACACTCTCGGTGTGTACTGCCCTTCCGATCCCTGCGGCGACGACGAAGGAACCTCCCCTTTTTCCTGAGACGCAGGGTGTGATCCTTCCTTCCCGCCGGGTGCGGGCCTCTCGTCCGGGTTCATGATATTCCTGCCCTGAACATATGGGCTCAGGATATTCACCGGTCCAATGCTCTTTAAGATATTGAAATGTTTCCGTGCTTCATGACAGAGAGAAAGAAAGGCGAACGGGGGATGGGTCGGGGAAGCTGGCACCCCAGTCCGGGCAGGCTGCAGGCCACTGGTCATAAATAGGTACGAGGTGAACACAACCCTGAGAGGGGTACATGGGAGTGGATACAGGGATCACCACTGATGGAGAGCGTCTTCACCTGTGAACGGAGGAGCCCGGATGGAACGGAATCATGACAGAGATCCCATATCCCTGGCCCGCAGGTCGCTGAAAACTCCCCGTGCCGCGGCCTTTGCCGGCATCATCTTTGCCCTCCTCTACGGGACCAGCATGGTGCTCATCCGGCTCTCGGTCCCTGCCGACATCACCGCTGACAGCGCCTGGCTGGAGACCAATGCAGGTACGGTAGCCCTGGCGCTGTATCTGGTGCCGTACGCCGGGATCGCGTTTCTCTGGTTCATCGGGGTGATTCGCGACCGGTTCGGTGACCTGGAAGACCGGTTCGTTGCGACTGTATTCCTGGGCAGCGGTCTCCTGTTCCTGGGGATCACCTTTGTCGGTGCGGCCATGGCAGGCGGCCTCGTGAGCAGCTACGCCGCCGGATCGGGCGCCCTGGTAAACAGCGGTGTGTACGCCTACAACCGGACGGTGATATACCACATCACGAGTGTCTATGCGATCCGCATGGCGGCCGTGTTCATGACATCCCTGGCAACCATCTGGTACCGTACCGGCCTGATGCACCGTGTCTGGGCGTTCCTGACCTACGGCCTGGCGCTGGTGCTCCTGTTCTCGATCGGGTATTCCCTGTGGGTGACCCTGATCTTCCCGGCATGGGTGTTCATGATCAGTGTGTATATCCTGATCCGGAACCTGCGTGAGCAGCCGATGCCCGGGCCGACGTGACCGGAGGGATCTGCCTTCACGGGAACAGATCCCGCGAGCCCCGTAATGCCGATTCCAGGATCGCAAGTTTGAAATAACGTTATGTCTGACGTGAAGTGACGTGCACTTCGATGAAACCCTGCACGAGCACCGCCGGACCCGGGTGAAGAGGTGACCTCGCGGCCCACCATTGGGGGATGCGACTGTGGCAAGTTCCGCAGCTGATTCAACAACGGCAGGAGCAGACCTGACCACCCGTACTCTGCGAGCGGCGGGAGGTGGATGACATGCGACGTATCTGGAAGATCCTCGGGGTCACCGCTGTCGTGGCAGTCCTGGCACTCCTTATCGTACCGCTACTCTATCCCATTCCCCCATTGGAGGGCACCGTTCCGGAACG
>JAJRDC010000295.1 GCA_028678635.1 Methanomicrobiales archaeon | reverse complement strand
CCCGCCGCCCGGGACGCGGTGGGCGATGCGTTCCGGGGAAAGGTGGTGATCGCAGAGACCCGCCCGGAGTTCGTCACCCCCGAAGCGCTGGGGGATTTCACCGCACGGGTGGATGACGGCTCTCACGCCGTTCCCTGCTACGTGGCCATCGGTCTCGAGACCACCGATGACGGCATCCGGAAGAAGTGCGTCCGGAAGGGGTTCACCTTCGCGGACTACCTGCGGGCTGCCCGCACCGCCCGGGACGAGGGGGCCGGGGTCAAGGCATACCTGCTCCAGAAACCCCCGTTCCTTACCGAGAGGGAGTCGGTCGGGGACATGGCCCGGTCGCTTGCCGCCCTTCCGGGCCATGCCGACCTGGTCTCGCTGAACCCGTGCACCGTCCAGTCCGGGACCGCGGTGGAAAGGCTCTGGCAGCGGGGAGCCTACCGCCCGCCCTATCTCTGGTCCGTCCTCACGGTCCTGGAAGGGGCCCCGATGCACGTCACCTGCGACCCGGTCGGCGGCGGGTACCTCCGCGGGCCCCACAACTGCGGCCGGTGCGACCGCGAGCTGCTGGCCGGGATACGGGACTACTCCCTCTCCGGGGACCGGGGCCTCCTCCGGGCGCTCCTCAGGCAGGAGTGCGGGTGCAGGGAGGAGTGGGAACTCGTGATGGAACGGGAACGCCCGTACGCCCTCCCCCTCACCCGCTGAGGCCGCGGCCGAAGCCGCGGAAGCAGATGCGGTCCGTCCCAGTTCCTCTATCAACCGGTTTCCCTTTCTTGCAGGTGTATTACTGAGACGCTCCAGGGGGGGACCTGATGGTCCCCCCTGCCGCGTGGGCGCCCCCCCACGGTTTCCGGGAATTCAGAACACATCAGTTCTAGCTATCCTCTCGTCGTGGGGAGGGACCGGGAGGGGGCGGCGCCCCCTCTCGCAGCACATTTCGGAAACGGATACATCAACAAGCAAGGATTCGCCGATGGATTTCACCATCCCTACGCAGGGACTGCCACAGCGGCGGGGGCGGCAGCCCCCCAGTGCGTCCGTCATTCTCTTGAAACAATATCAGAATGAAAAAGAGGCCGGGACCGGGAGGAGATCCTGTTGCACCCTACTTCTTCCCGGCGGCCGACTGGATCTCCAGCTGCTTTTCCAGGAGGGGGAGGAAGGTGCCGGCGTCTGACACGATCCCGATGGCCTGCAGGGTGCCCCGGTCCATCAGCTTGGTCACCGACGAGGGGTTGATGTCCACGCAGACGGTCTTCACGTAGGACGGCAGGCAGTTCCCCACGGCCACGGAGTGGAGGAGCGTCGCCACCATCAGTACCATGCCGCAGTCCCGCAGCCGCTCCCGCATGGCATCCTGTGCCTGGATGACGTCGGTGATGACGTCGGGGAGGGGCCCGTCGTCCCGGATCGACCCTGCGAGGACGAAGGGCACGTTGTGCTTCACGCACTCGTACATGATGCCCCCCGTGATCACCCCGGACTCCACCGCCTTCCGGATGGATCCCGCACGCATCACCTCGCTGATGGCACGGATGTGGTGCCGGTGGCCGGCGGTGACGGGGATCCCGGTGGAGAGGTCCATCCCCAGGGAGGTCCCCATCAGGTTGTACTCGATGTCGTGGGCGGCGAGGGCGTTCCCCGCCAGGAGCACGTCGATGTACCCCTTCCGGATGATGCCGGCCAGCGCCGGGGCAGCACCCGTGTGGACGATGGCCGGGCCCCCGACGAGCGCAATCTTCCCCTTCTTCCTCTTGAGATCCAGCATCTCCCGGGCGATCTGGGCAATCAGGGTTTCGCTGGGGCGCTCCGGGGAGACGGTCCCGTGCATGAATTCGAACGCAGAGGTCTCCCGGGGCCGGGGTGGGGGCACCACCTTCACCCCCTGCTCGCCGACTACCACCTGGTCGCCGGCCCTGAGCTTCGAGAGTGTCTTGCAGACGGCCTTTCTTCCCTTCGGATCCATGATGATCAGGCTGTCCATCTTGATCTCGCCCACCGGGATCCACGTCCCTCCATACCGCACGAAGGTGGGGTGATTGGTGGTGGAGTAGAAGTCCCGGGGAACGATCCGGTCCCCCTCGGCGGGAACCAGGAGGGCGTCCTCTATCTCCACGGGGCGGGCACCCAGCCGGTGGAGCTCGCTCGTGATCTGGGAAAGAACCGCCTCGTCCGGGGCCATGAGGCGGAGCCGCGCGTAGCTGACATCGGTCTTCTTCTTGCCCACGTCGAACTCCAGGATCTCGAAACTCCCCCCCATGTCCATGATCCGGTCAAAGACCTGGGTCATGATGCCGGAGTCAATGATGTGGCCCTCCAGCTCGATCTCCCGGGACGCTTCCATGCCTATACTGTCTACGAAGAAGGTTTATATCGTTTCCCACGGGACCACGGGGGAAAATGGCCGCAGGAGACTGCAATCGAAAAACCGGGTCCCCCCAACGGCTCGCTCCGGGCGGTTCAGGCCGGGCCGCCCCGGCCCTGCCGGGCCATGGCTGCCCGGACCCGTTCCAGGTCTGATCGAGTGTTCACGTGGAAGGCCAGCCGCCGGCTCCGGAGAAGGAGACGGGTCTCCTCCTGGGGAGCGGTGATCCTGCTCCCCGTAACGATATTGATCCCGGCAGCGTATGCAGTAACGCCCTCCACCACTTCCCGGTACCCTTCCGTGGACGCACCGCCGGGGAAGAGCTCCCCGGGCACCCAGACCGAAAGCGCCGGGGTACCCGCTGACCGGTATGCCTCTTCAATAGTGACGACGAGCTCCGGCGTGAGGCAGGGCAGATCGGCGGTGCAGGTGAACACCGGCCCAGTCTCTCCCAGATCCTCCACGGCCTCCACCAGGTCCTCGACGTAGCCGGTCCCCCCGGCCTGG
>JAJRDC010000158.1 GCA_028678635.1 Methanomicrobiales archaeon | reverse complement strand
TGGATGACATGCGACGTATCTGGAAGATCCTCGGGGTCACCGCTGTCGTGGCAGTCCTGGCACTCCTTATCGTACCGCTACTCTATCCCATTCCCCCATTGGAGGGCACCGTTCCGGAACGCGACCTCGCCGATCCGGAGAGCCGGTTTGCAGAGGTCAACGGCCTCACCGTTCATTACAAGGAGTTTGGGCAGGGCGAACCGGTCTTCATCCTGCTGCATGGGTTCGGAGCCAGCGAATTCTCCTGGCGGGAGGTCGTGGAACCTCTCTCCCGGGAGGGCCGCGTCATCGTCTACGACCGCCCCGCCTTTGGCCTCACCGAGCGCCCCATGCCCGGTGAATGGAATGGAACGAATCCCTACAGCATCCAGGGAAACATCGAGCTGCTGGATGGGCTGATGGACGAGCTCGGGGTGGAGAACGCCACCCTGATCGGCAACTCCGCCGGAGCCGGTGTTGCTACGGCCTACGCCCTCGAACACCCGGATAGGGTGCAGGGGCTGGTGCTGGTGGACCCTGCCCTGGGCAGCGGAAGCGGCGGCCAGGTCCCCTCATGGATTCTTCCGCTGCTGAAGACCCCCCAGATGCGTCGTCTTGGTCCGCTGCTGGTACGCAGCATCGCAGGCGACGCGGGGAATGCCACCATCCGGAAGGCATGGCATGATCCCTCCCGGATCGGCCCCGAAGTCTATGAAGGGTACCGCAAGCCCCTCAGGGCGAACAACTGGGACAGGGCCCTGTATGAATTCACCATCGCTGACAACCCGGTTGATTACTCCGGGCGCCTCGGGGAACTGGCAATGCCCGTCCTTGTCATGACCGGCGATGATGACCGGATCGTGCCCACAGAGTCGAGCATTCAACTATCCAGGGATATCCCTGGTGCGGAGCTGGTGGTACTCAAGAACTGCGGGCATGTGCCGCAGGAGGAATGCCCCGACCAGTTCATGGATGCCCTCCAGGGCTTCCTGGAAAAGTGAAATAATTCCCGGTTACCGAATCGCCTGCCGGCAGGCCCGGTCCCCGCGATCCGGGGAAAGAGAAGAGAGGATCTCCCCTCAGGAGACCCCGAATGCTGCCTTGGTCCCGGGGAGCAGGCAGTAGATCAAGATGATGCCGCTGATGAGAATCGTCGGCGCCATCGCTTCCCAGCTGGATGCCCCCATGACCGAGAGCAGGGCGAACAGCAGGGACAGGCCGGAGATGATCACCATGAACATCCAGCCTGAGGGGTGCATGGTGAGCAGCATCTGGATGACCGCGAGCCAGATCAGGAAGATGAATCCCCAGAAGATCGCTCCCAGCAGGGAGAAGTCCCAGAAAGCCACAGGGCCGATGTAGTATGGCAGGATGTGGAGCATCTGCAGGGTGTATATCAGGGCCATGAGCGCCCCAAGCCCGGCAAGGATGGCCAGGATGGTAACCCCAATGGGTCGTTCTTTTTGTGCCATTGTTTCCTCTCACTCCGATTTCAGGAAACATCGTGCACCCGGTTTTAAATAGCTGTCGAAATGTTACAGATCCCTGCCAGTTCCGGGGTTCGCGTGAGTGGCCCGCCGTGTGTCCCTTCCCGTATGACGATAGCTGCGAATCTCAGGTATCCGGGAATGTTTCCTATCATTCCCGGGATGCACTCTGTGAATGTGGGAATAGGTAAAAAAGGAGATTCCGTGAGGAATCCTTGATCCATGAGGGGCATGTTCCGGCGGGGTAGTGTCTAGCCGGGAACCGGCAACCGGTTCCTGCCCTGTTCCGCCGGGATTTACTTCTTCTCTTCAGCCTTCTTCTCGGCTTCCTTCTTCTCTTCCTTCTTATCCTCTCGCCTGTCGCCTACCTTCCTTGCGACCGCAACTTTTCCCAGTAATCCCATGGTATCTCATCGTCCTGCCCAAACCGGAGCCCGGCTTTCCAGGCCCTTCAACGTGGGCTGTTGGCATATAGGCTCTTCCTCCATAAATAGTGGAAGGAGCTTTCTCACCCTTTGTCATGTACCGGATCCCCCGAGGGGCGAGTTTCACAGAGAAACCGGTATATTTTTATGCTCTGAAAGGGTTTCTAAGGATACTGTATTCCGGCACGGGTGATCACCCCCGGCGGAGGGAAGGAGGGGACGAAAACCCCATGCCCCATGAGAAGGACCAATCTGCCACGTTTTCCTTCAAGCGGATCGAGACAGTCTTCCTCGTCCTCCTCCTCGTCACCACCTTCTGTTCCACGTTCTGCGCCTATGAAGCAAATAACTGGAACAGTATCAGCAGCACCAAGAACCGTGAGGGTACCGACCTCAGGACCCAGTCCGTCCGTGCCTATAACGACGGGAACACGCGCCTTCTCGTGGATATCAGTGCCTTCACCACCTGGATTGATGCCATGAGCCTGAACGATACCCGGAAGGCCGATGCCGTGAGGGAACGGTTCACCCCAGAAATGAAAGTGGCCTTCTCAGCCTGGGCGGCCCAGGTGCAGGGGCAGCCCAAAGGAACCATACCACCGGGTACCCCGTTCACCCTCCCCGAGTACCACCTGCGTCCATGGGAGCAGGGTGCCCTCCTGGAGGAGAACGCCACCGTGCTCTTCAACGAGGGCCACACCGCCAGTGACATCGGCTCCAGCTATATCCTGAACACCCTTCTCTACGCCCTCGTCCTCTTCCTGATCGGCGTCGGGGAGCGCTGGAAGACTGCGAAGTTCAGATGGGTGATCCTGGCCACTGCCCTCCTCCTCTTTGCCTATGCCACGGGTATGCTCCTCCTGCTGCCCAAGACATTCTGAAAAGCCGGCGATACAGGAATGGCACACGGGTGGGCCGATATCCCCCGCATCGGAAGCCAGGATGAACGCTAACGATTCTCGCGATTCATCGGGGCGCCTGCCGGGGTGAATGGGTTCTCCCCCTGACGCTCGCTCGAGCGACATACCGCCTCACCACCTGTTTCAAAAGGCCTAAATATGCAAAGAAAGACTTTAAGGATTTGAGGTCTTCCTCATGAGATTCGCAACCATTCTCCTTTCCCTCATCCTTCTTGCGGGTATCGCGGGCATGGTATGTGCCCAGGGTGAACACATCGAAACGCCTGTGGCGCCGGGGACCGAGCAGGGATACTTCTCCCTCAACTCGATCCCCTCGGGTGCCGACGTGGTTTTCGACGGCATCTTCCAGGGCGAGACGCCGGTGGTCGTGACCGTCTCCACCACAGGCAATGCAGTGCACGATATCTCGATGACCCTGGCAGGCTACCAGCCCTGGTCATCGACCTACCAGGGCAACCCTAAGGCGGGTCAGACGATCCCCATCACGGCGACGCTCATCCCCAGTGTCGATGTCGGGAGCATCTCTGTCACCTCGAGCCCCTCGGGTGCCACGGCGGTCCTGGATGATACGAAATCCGCGACCACTCCCACGACTTTCTCCGATGTGACCGTCGGAACTCACACGATCTCGGTGTACAAGGATGGCTACCAGGACTTCTATACCGCGGTGAACGTCCAGAAAGGGGTCACCGCCCAGGTCTCCGCCACCCTGAGCTCCACCGTGGCCGTCGGATCCCTCTCCGTCAGCTCCTCTCCCAGCGGGGCAACCGTCTACCTGGACCAGATCTACCGCGGTGTCACCACGA
>JAJRDC010000171.1 GCA_028678635.1 Methanomicrobiales archaeon | reverse complement strand
TCAGGGGATAGGGTGCATCCATGTATTACCGGATGAAACTGGCAGACAAGGTGAGGGTGCCGCCGAACCGGCTCGGGGAGGACCTGGGCGCGGTGGTGCTGAACGTGCTGCAGGAGCAGCTGGAAGGGTCCATTGACCGAGAGATCGGGATCTTCATTGCCGTCACCAAGGTCCATGACATCGGCGAGGGGGAGCTGATCCCCGGCGACGGGGCTGTGTACTATGACGTGACCTTCGAGGCGCTGGTTCTGCGCCTCGCGCTCCAGGAGGTGATCGAGGGGGACGTGGTGGAGACCACCACCTTCGGGTGCTTCGTCTCCCTGGGTCCCATTGACGCCATGCTCCACGTGAGCCAGATCTCGGACGATTTCATCAACTACGACGAGAAGAACGGCCGGCTGATCTGCCAGGAGTCAAAGCGCTTCATCGGTGTCGGGGACGCGATCCGGGCGCGGGTGGTGACCCTCTCCCTGAACGAGCGGGAGCCACGGGAGTCCAAGATCGGCCTCACCATGCGGCAGGCCGGGCTCGGCACCGACCGCTGGCTGGCCGAGGACCTGGAGCGGGAGAAGGAGAAGGGCCATGGTAGTGCGTAAGAAACAGGGAAACGTCTGCCGGGAGTGCCACCGGCTGGTGGAGGGCGAGGCCTGCACGGTCTGCGGCTCCACCACCCTTACCAACGACTGGGCCGGTTATCTCGTGGTCATTGATCCCGAACACTCGGAAATGGCCCGCCGGCTCAACATCAAGCTCCCGGGGCGCTATGCCCTCAAGGTCCGCTGATGCGGCGGCTCCCCGACGATATCAGGTCCGAACTGAAGAAACCCTTCGGGGAACTCCATCCTTCCCTCACCGCACTCCTCCCCCTTCTTTCGGGGCACCTTGTGTACTCGGTGGGGGACGTGGTCACCCACCACCTGATCCGGGCCGGGATTACCCCCGACGTGGCCATCATCGACGGCCACACGATGCGGGCTCCCTGCACCCGGGTCCCCCGCCTTTCGGTCCGTACGATCCCGGCGAAAAACCCTCCCGGGACCATCTCGGATGAACTGGTCCTCGCAATCCGTGACGCCGTTGCCGATCCCCCGGCAATGATCGTGGTGGAAGGGGAGGAGGACCTGGCCGTGATCCCCCTTGTCCTGGAAGCTCCGGAGGGGGCGATGATCCTCTACGGCCAGCCGGGGGAGGGCGTGGTCCTCCGGAGGGTGGATGGGACGGCCCGGAAGGAGGCCCGTTCGTACCTCTCCCGGTTCATCCCCGAAGGAAACCGGGGACACCGGTGACGGGGGATATTTTATATCGGCCCGGCGCGTAAGTATTGAGGATACCGATGGATTTCAAGATCACGAGCGACCGGAGGAACGAGCTCCTGAAGCGGCGGGAGATCACGTTCACCCTCGGGTATGACAAGGCCACCCCCTCGAGGAGTGAGGTGATGGGCAAGGTCTGCGCCATCCTGAATCTCAATGAGAAGACCGTGGTACTGGACCAGGTGAAGAGCCGGTTCGGCACCCGTGTGGTGACGGGATCCGCCCGCATCTACGATGACGAGGAGGCCCGGGTGAAGACCGAGCGGTCCTATCTTGCCGAGCGGGGCAAGCCCAAGGCGGCACCGGAAGGGGGCACGTAACGGATGGCGGGAAAGGAGGCCCCCAAGGGTGTCAGGCGGAGCGCCTACTACACCGTCACTGACGGGAAGGCGGCACTCCAGCGCCGGAGCTGCCCCCGGTGCGGGACCGGGGTGCTGCTCGCCGAGCACACGGACCGGTCCGCGTGCGGAAAGTGCGGATACACCGAATTCAAGAAGAAATAATCCTTTTTCTATGCCGCAGGGGCATGTGCTCGGGATCGAGGGCACCGCCTGGAACCTCTCCGCCTCGGTCTTCGGGGACGATCTCGTTACCCTCCACTCCCATGCCTATGCCCCGCCCCAGGGAGGGATTCATCCCCGGGAAGCCGCCCAGCACCATGCCCAGGTGATGAAGGACGTGGTGAAGCGGGCCCTCGCGGGCGCCGGCCCCATCCGCGGAGTGGCCTTCTCCCAGGGACCGGGCCTGGGCCCCTGCCTCCGGACCACCGCCACCGCCGCCCGGGCCCTGGCCATCGCCTGGAACGTCCCCCTTGTCGGCGTGAACCACTGCGTGGCCCATGTCGAGATCGGACGGTTCGCCACCGGCTGCCGGGACCCCATCGTCCTCTATGCCAGTGGGGCCAACACCCAGGTCCTGGGATTCCTCTCCCATCGGTACCGGATCTTCGGCGAGACCCTGGACATCGGCATCGGCAATGCGCTGGACAAGTTCGCCAGGTACCGGAACCTCCCCCACCCCGGCGGGCCGAAGATCGAGGAACTGGCCCGGCACGGCCAGGCCATTGAACTGCCCTACACGGTGAAGGGAATGGATCTCGCTTTCTCCGGCATCGTCACCTCCGCCCGGGAGTCAAAGGCCCCCCTGGAGGACATCTGCGCTGGCTTCCAGGAGACGGCCTTTGCCATGTGCGTGGAGGTGACGGAACGGGCGCTGGCCCATGCCGGCAAGGAGGAGGTCCTTCTCGTCGGCGGCGTGGGGGCCAACCGGAGGCTGCAGGAGATGCTCGCCACCATGTGCCGGGAGCGGGGTGCCCGGTTCTTTGTCCCCGAGCAGCGCTACCTGGGGGACAACGGCGCCATGATCGCCTACACCGGGAAGCTGATGCTGGACCATGGAATCTCCCTCCCCGTGGAGGAGTCCCGCATCATCCCCGGCTACCGGGCCGACGAGGTGGAGGTTGCCTGGCGGGAACCGGGCGAGGGTATCGTGCCCCGTGGTCCCGATCCACGGTTCACCGGCACGGCCCGGGGGGCGGAGGCGGTGGTGACCCTGGAGCGGGACCGGGTGGAGAAGCGCCGCCTCTCCAAGTCCTACCGGGTTGCCTCCCTGGACCGCCGGCTGATCACGGAACGGACCCGGGCCGAGGCCCGGCTCATCGCTGCTGCCCGGAAGGCCGGTGTTCCCACCCCGATCATCCGGGAGATTACCACCGATACGATCGTGATGGAACGGATGGCGGGCCACCTTCTCAAGGAATCCATGACATCTGAGCACCTCAGGGAGGCAGGGAGGATGGTAGGCCGCCTCCACCGGGCCGGAATCATCCACGGGGACCTGACCACGTCCAACATGGTGGTCCTTGACGGCCGGGTCGCCCTCATCGATTTCGGCCTCGCCCTCGTCTCCGAGGAGGTGGAGGCCCGGGGCGTGGACCTCCACGTGCTCTTCCAGACGCTGCGGTCCACGAGAGCCGACCATGAGCTACTCCGCTCGGCGTTCCTGGAAGGGTACCGGGACACCTTCCCGGAGGCGGACGCGGTGCTGGCACGGGAGCAGGCGATCGAGAAGCGGGGGCGGTACCTGTGACACTGGCTGTGGTAACCGGAAATCCCCACAAGGCCCGGGAGGTGGCCGCCTTCTTCCAGGGAATGCGGGAGGTGGAGCACGTGCCCCTGGACTGCCCGGAGCTCAAGCACGACGACGTCGGGGAGATCGCCCGGGGCAAGGCAGCCTGGGCCTTCGGGCAGCTCCTTCGGCCCCTCATCGTCGATGACACCGGCTTCTCGATCCATGCGCTGGGGGGATTCCCCGGACCCTATGCCGCATACGTCCTCACCACGCTGGGGAACGGGGGTATCCTGAAGCTCCTGGATGGGGTTACCGACCGGGCTGCGTTCTTCGAGACCGCCATTGCCCACGCCGACGGGGAGGGGACCATCCGGGTCTTCCGGGGGCGGATCGACGGCACCATCACCACGTCCCCGCGGGGGACCGGTGGGTTCGGTTACGATCCCATCTTCGAGGTAGACGGCCTCACGCTCGCGGAGCTCACCCTCGAAGAGAAGAGCCGGATCTCCCACCGTGCCCGAGCCCTCCAGGCCCTCCGGAGGTGGCTGGAGAGCCCTCAGCAGTAGCGCGTGCGGCCGTTATCCCAACGGTGGTTACCGGTGTTTTCAATTCGCAGAGTACTACAGGGACGCTCTCGGGGGCTCCGCCGCGACTCCGCCCCCGCCGCGTGGGCACCCCCTGCCGGTGTCCAGGAACCGGGGATCTATCCCGTTCAAGTGACCGACATGGCGGGATATCCTCGCGGGGGGAGGGACCGGGAGGGGCCTGCCCCCTCCCGTCCACATGTCACCGTGAACCGAAGGGATGCGTCCCATCCTGTCCATCCAAATCCTTAATATCCCCCGCGTCGTTTTTTTAAGAACTGATTCCACGAGGTGAAGTCCATGGCACGATTTCCCGAGGCGGAGGCACGCCTGCTGAATGTCAAGATCTGCATGAAGTGCAATGCACGCAATGCCATCCGCGCCACCC
>JAJRDC010000141.1 GCA_028678635.1 Methanomicrobiales archaeon | reverse complement strand
TCAGGGGATCCAGGAAGGTGAGACCGGTGATCCGGATCAGGATCAGCCCGGCAAAGACTCCGAGCGAGGTGTACACGTCGGTGCGCAGGTGCCAGGCATCCGATTCCAGGGCAATGGACTCCGTCCTTTTCGCGACTGCCATCAGCCGGGATGAGACCAGCCAGTTCACCAGCGCCGATATCCCCATGACCGCAATACCTGCCGCCAGGAGATCAGTGGAGAGTTCCTGGCCGTGCTCCCCCAGGAGCTTCTGTGCTGCCTCATAGATGATCAGGAGCGCGGCACCGAAGATGAGGAGGGCTTCCACCATGCCGGAGATGTCCTCGAACTTGCCGTGGCCGAACGTGTGTTCCTCGTCCGGGGGCTCGGACGATTTCCGCACCGAGAGGAACGCAATGACCGCCGCCAGGAGATCCATCCCCGAGTGAATCGCCTCGGAGATGATCGAGACCGACCCGATGGCGAACCCGACCACCAGCTTCAGGATCAGGAGGCCCGAGTTGGACATGACCGAGAGACGGGCGGTGGACTGCTTGATCCGGTGGATCTCCTCCTCCGGAAGGGAGGACGGTACCGCCATCTGCGCCCCGGTCATGTCGAGCTCGGAAATGTTGGCGCGGATCGGTAAAAGGGTTTTTCACCGGGAGTACGTTGTATCAGGATTTCAGTGCAGTCAGTCGGGAATTCCGCGTTGATCACCTGTCCTCATCGGGGGAGGACGACGGGAGGGGGCATGCCCTCTCCCAATCCCGCCCCATGAGGATAGGCCGAGGGGGGGTGATTCGCAGCAACCGATGTGGAGTCCCATCCTCCCGGGGGGGGGCGCCCACGCGGCGGGGAGGAGGCGAACCTCCCCCGGGAGCGTCTCACCAGTACATCTCTTACGAGGACTGGCTCCACCTTTCTGTTCCAGGGTTCCTCAGCGGGAGGGGAGACCCCCTCCCGGCCCCTCCCCGTGAAGATAGCCGCTGCACGCCGGTTTTCCTCAATCCACCGACGCATGTACCTTATGAGATTCCTGGCGGTTCACCCCAGCACCGACAGGGCGCGGTGGGGGCAGGCCGGGACGCAGCGGCCGCAGAGGACGCACCGGTCCTCCTTCATGGAGAGGCGCCACCCGGCATCGAAGGTGAAGACCTCCCGGGGGCAGACCGAGATGCAGGCGCCGCAGTCCACGCATTCGCTGGTATCCAGGGACACGGCATGCTCCAGAATCCTGACGTCGGCCCCCAGCTCCCCCATCTTGTCAGAGACGAGCCGGCAGGATTCCCGTGGCACATCAATGAGCATCTGTCCCCCCTGCTGATCGATCTGGGCCCGGTCCACCATGATGAGGACGCCCGTCTCCTTCACCGCCTTCGCGATCAGGGGCTCGGATCCCTTCTTCCGGGAGAAGTTGACGAGCAGCTTCATCGCCGCCACCTCCCGCCGAAGAGCTTGCCCAGGTCAATGGCCGTGAGCATCCCCTGCACCCGGTGGGTGGCATCCACGACGGGGAGGGCACTGATGTTGTACCGTTCCAGCTTCTGGGCCGCGATGTCCACCGCCTCGTCCGGCGTGGTGGTGATCACCTTCCTTGTCATGATGTCCCCCACCACCTTTGCCTTCCCGGGGTGGACGATGGCCTTGGAGACGTCGTAGGTGGTGACCACCCCCACCACCCGGGCCTCCCTGTCCACCACCACAAGGTGGTTGGTCTCGCCCTTCAGGAGCTTGGCCGCCGCCGCCTTGATCACCTCGTCCTCGCCGATGGAGACCACGTTCCGGTCCATGATGTCCTGCACCCGCGGGGACCGCCCGGTCTCCCTCATCGGCCGTGCCGACTTCCGGGGATCGATGGGCCGGGTGGGAAGGGCGAGGGTCATCTTCCCTGCCTCCACCCATCCCTTCAGCTCCACGGCCACCTCCTTTGCCCGCCGGTAGCTGGAGAGAGAGGAGGTCTTCACCTGCTCGCCGTTCAGCTCCACCTGGCCGCTCCGGAGCTCCGCGTAGTTCACCGTCCGCAGCGCCGGCCGGTCCCGGGACGGGATCCCGTAGTCGATCACCGAGACCTCGATATCCTGGTCCCGGACCGCCGTGGCCCTGACGATGTCCAGGTCCAGCACCGGGATGGGGACCCCGACACCAATGTAGAGGGTGACGCCATAGCCGTGCATCGTCGCCGCCCGGAGGAACCGGGGGGACATCTGCTTTACGTCGCCGGTCACCATCAGGGTGCCGAAGCCCTTTACCGGCGAATGCTGCGTGCCCTCCCCCACGATCATCCCCTGGGCCCCGCCCAGGAAGATGGGAACACCCCCGCCTGTCACCCGGAACTCCGGGTCATTGGAAAGGGGGGAGAGGGTCCCTGCCCCCGAGTAGGAGACGTTCCCACACCCGGGGAGGAGGGTGCCCATGTAGGTGTACAGGGTCCGGTCCGTGGAGTTTGTGGCGGCATTGTACCGCTGGTACGCGTTCCGGGGGTTCACCATGATGGCCTGGTTCAGGTCCTCCAGGATCAGCTCGGTGGTGACGTTCCGGCGAGGGTAGCAGTCGGTGCCCCGGGAAACGGCGTGGAGCTCCACCCGCCGGCCGGAGACGAAGTCCTCGAGTACGTGGGCCCCCCCGTACTGCAGCCCCCGGCTCTCGGACTGCTGGGTGGCCCCCAGGTAGGCATCCACCGCCGCGATCCCCCCGTAGGCCTCCACGTCGTTCAGCCAGACCTTCTCCATCCGGATCGGCGGGTCCGCGTGGCCGAAGTTGAAGAACGCCCCCGAGGAGCACATGGCCCCGAAGGTCCCCGTGGTCACCACGTCCACCTCTTTCAGTG
>JAJRDC010000212.1 GCA_028678635.1 Methanomicrobiales archaeon | reverse complement strand
ATGGGGTATCCCTCCTGCTCCTCCAGATAGGTGACGGCATGCTGGGTGACGAGTTCCGATGCCACGTCCTCCGAGATCTCCGGCGGCCTCACAAAGGGGACCTCGGCACCGTATTCCTCTGCTACCCTCCGGATCTCAGGGTGATCGGTGGAGACGATCACCCGCTGTACGGTCCGAGCTCCGAGGGCGGCCCCAATGGCATAGGCGATGAGGGGTTTCCCCCCGAGCGGCTGGATATTTTTCAGGGGAATGCGCTTTGACCCTCCCCGGGCATGGATGACGACCACCACGTTCATGGGATCCCTTCTCCTCTTTCTCTCCTCCGTGCTGATTAGCTTTTAGCCGGCAGAGACGGGAATACCGGCGGTCCCGCCCCGTTCCGCGACAGGAGGGTACAGTACACCAATCCCTCACCTTTAATCCCTGCTCGAGCATAGATTATACCCGGATGGAGACAGTCTACCGCAGTGCGGTCGTGGGTCTCGGGAATATCGGCTTCCGGCTCTCGCTGGACACCCGCCGGCAATCCACGTGGAGCCATGTGGATGCCTACCTGCGATCAGGGAGGACCGTGCTCGCCGGGACAGTCGAGATCAACCCGGCCACCGCAAGGGAATTCCGGGCACTGCACCCCGAGATACCTGTCTATCCGACCATCCAGGATCTGTTCCGGGAACAGCGCATCGACATCATCTCGATTGCGGTCCCCACGGCGCTCCATTTCCCGGTCTTCCAGGAGATCGCAACCTCCCCGGTGAAGGCCGTCTTCTGCGAGAAACCCCTCTCGGATTCCCCTCGACATTCCCGGGAGATGATACGGATCGCCGGGGAGAAAGGGATGGTCCTGGCCGTGAATTACTCGCGGCGGTGGGAGAACTCCTACCAGAAGGTCAGGGACATGGTTCAGGGAGGCGAGATCGGGGCACTGAGAAGCGTGCATGCCTTCTATTCGGGCAGGATCCTGGCCATGGGCTCCCACATCCTGGATTCGCTGCGTATGATCACCGGCCTTGAGCCGGTGGCGGTCAGCGCCCGGACGGTAGTGGATGCCCCGGACCCCTCCCTCACGGGGTGGATGGAGTGCCGGGGGGGCATCATCGTCACCTTCTCCGCGACCGGGAGGGAGGAGAACCTGATCTTTGAGTTGGATCTCTTCGGGGACCGGGGGAGGCTGACCATCGGGATGAACGGCAAGGAGATCGCCTGGGGAACCTTCGGCGAGAGCCAGCGGTACTCCACCTACAAGGAGGCGGTTCAGGATATCCTCCCGCTGCCGGAGCAGAAGGACCGGTTCGTGGAGGCCGTGCGGGATATCGTGGCGGTCCTGGACGGGGAGAAGGACGCCCCCGCCTGCACGGGGAACGACGGGCTCTGGGTCGACACCCTCATCGACGCGGCCCTCCGATCCGCGGGAAGGGGCGGGGTACCGGTCCCGATTGGCGACACAACCTCCGGCGGGAATCCATGAGCCTGGACACCTGCCCCTTCTGCGCCGATGCCGAGTCCCGCCTGTTCCGGGAGAAACAGGCGTACCGGAACCCATCGGCGGGAACTGCCGACTTCTACCTCTGCCAGCGGTGTGGCCTCATTTACCCGCGACCCCGGCTGGATGATACGGAGGTGGAGGAGTACGTGGGATCCCTGTACGGGGACGGGAGGGGGAGCACTTCCGCCCCACAGGAATCCCCCCGCCGGCTCTTCAACTTCGAGCTCCATGTCCTCCGCCAGGTGGCCCGGAGGCAGCATCTCCGCACCGGCTTGGACATCGGGTGCAACACCGGCTACTTCATGAAACTGATGGAACAGGCCGGTATCAGGGCCACCGGTCTCGATGCCAGCGAATCCATGGTCAGGGCCACACGGGCGGCCGGCCTCCCGGTGTACCGGGGGCTGTTCCCCAGGGAGATTCCCGAAGAGGTGGGCCGGGCAACGTTCGACCTCCTGGCAATGAATGAGGTGATCTGCTACTTCACGGATCTCGCCGCCGCGCTGAGGAAGGCCAGGGAGCTCCTCACCGAACACGGGGTGCTGTACATCAAGATCTACCTGGGAGAGGAGATACACCGGAGGGACGGGAGGTCGTACTTCGCAAAGGGGGGTGACTATCTCCAGTCCGTCTTCACGAACGCGAGCCTCACCTGGTGCCTGCAGCACTCCGGCTTCGGCCGGGTGGAGATCATCCCCTACCCCGAGTTCCTTGACAAGAGGTACGGCCGGTACGCGTACCCCGAGAAGATCCTGGATTTCGCCCGCTATTATTTCGATCTTGCCTTCCATCACCAGGCCATGCTGGACCGGGCCACGCGGGTCATCGTACTGGCCGGGCCGGGGGGAACCGGGGAACCGTAACACCCGTCAGGCGCGGGAGATCTCCCCTTTTTCCGGCGGCCATCCGCACCTTCATCATAGGGAAGTGAGAAACCTATCTGACAGGACTGATCGGATGGCACCGAAGGGTTCTTCAGGCGCACAGCTGGCCATGTTCGGGGGCAGGCCGGTCCGGGACCACTCCTTCCCCCCCTACCCCCTGCTGGGGGAGGAGGAGGTGCAGGCGGTCACTGCCGTCGTGCGGAGCGGGAAACTCTCCATGTTTGACCTGGACTTCCTGGGAGGGGAGCAGGTCCGGGGCTTTGAGGAGGAGTTCGCCCGCTACCACGGGAGCCGGTATGCCATCTCGGTGAACTCCGGGACGGCAGCCCTCCACGTGGCGGTGGCCGCGGCCGGCATCGGCCCGGGCGACGAGGTGATCGTGCCCCCGTACACCTTCACCGCCACCGCCTCCGCCGTCCTCATGCACAACGGGGTGCCGGCCTTTGCCGACGTCACTCCGGATACCTTCAACCTGGATCCCGGGCGGGTGGAAGAGGCGATCACCGGGAGGACGAAGGCGCTGATCCCTGTCCACCTTTTCGGCCACCCCGCGGAGATGGATGCCCTCATGGAGATCGCCAGGGATCACGATCTGGCCGTTATCGAGGACTGTGCCCAGGCACCGGGGGCAGAGTACCGCGGCCGGAAGGTGGGAACCATCGGCCACCTCTCTGCCTTCAGTTTCCAGAGGACCAAGAACATGACCACGGGGGAGGGGGGGATGATCCTCACCGATGACCCGGACCTGGCACACCGCTGCCGCCTGGTGAGGAACCATGGCGAGGCCTTCATGGCCGGGCAGAAGCGGGAATACCTTGCCAACATCCTGGGCTGGAACTACCGGATGACGGAGATGGAGGCGGCCATAGGCAGGGAACAGCTGAAGAAGCTGGACGCGTTCAATGCGGTACGGAGGAAGAATGCCCGTTTCCTCTCGGAGCGGCTCTCCCGGTTCCGGGGGATCACCCCTCCCGTGGAGGCCCCTCACGTGGTGCATGTCTATTCCATCTACGCCCTCAGGTATCACGCGGAGATGGTGGGGATTCCCAAGAGCCGTTTCATCGCCGCCCTGGAGGCGGAGGGGATTCCCGTCTGGGGGGCGTATCCCCGTCCCCTCTATGAGAATCCCCTCTTCCGCGAGCGGATCGCCTACGGGGCTCGAGGGTGTCCCTTCACCTGCACCCTGGCGGGGAGCGGAACTGCCACCCCTGCCGATTCCTGTCCCGTTGCCGAAGAGCATTGCAGGTCCGTCTTCGGGTTCACCACCATCCGGCCCCCGTCCACCCCCGAGGACATGCAGGACATCGTGGAGGCCTTCGGGAAGATCATGGAGAACCTCGGGGAATTCGGCAGGGAGACCGGGTGACGAGCCGATGAACGGGATCATCCCCATCGTCATGTACCATTATGTCCGGCCACGGACAGACCCGCCCTACATCAGCCTCTCCGCCGAAGGCTTTGAACGGCAGGTGAAGTACCTGCTGGACCGGGGAGCCATCATCTCCTTCCGGAACCTGGCCCGGGGGAAGACCGGATCGATCCTCACCTTCGATGACGGCCTGAAGGATCACTACCTCAATGCCTATCCGATCCTGAAGAAATGGAACGTGACGGGCGCCTTCTATCCTTCCGGGGAATCCACAGTCCACAAGACCCTCCTTCCCGTCCACCTGAACCACTATCTCCTGGCCATGCTGGGCAGCGAGAAGTACGCCGAGCACTTCAATGCGCTTGTTCCTGAGGAGGATGCCATCCCCACGGATCGGAAACTGAACGAGAAGTATGCCTACGACAACATCCTCACGGCCAACATCAAGCACGTGATCCTCATGATGCCGGAGCAGGAGAAGATCTCCATCCTCTCCACCATCGCCCGGGAGAACGGCATCGACCTGGCCGCATTCCACGATGCGCTCTACCTGGACCGGGAGGAGATCCGGGAGATGGCCGAGGGCGGCATGGAGATCGGCTCCCACGGGTTCAGCCACCAGTCCCTCTCCACGCTGGGACGGGCCGAGCAGGAGGAGGAGATCCG
>JAJRDC010000131.1 GCA_028678635.1 Methanomicrobiales archaeon | reverse complement strand
CGCCGAGAGGAGCGCGGCTATCCAATAACCAATATCTAGCACGGGAGCCAATAGTGGTATATTGGCAGCGGATACAAAGATTAAGGTATCGAAAGAGAGAATGATCGGAGTCAGTGTGGTGGTGTGACGCGATGCTTCTCAAGAGGACTTCGACCCTCTGCCCGGTCTGCAGCAAGGTGATTCCCGCCGAGATCACCGATGAGGGGGGGAAGGTCTGGCTGGAGCGCACCTGCCCGGTCCACGGACATTTCCGCCACATCTACTGGTCTGATGCTGCCATGTACCGGCGGTTCGATGCCTTTGACGCCGTGGGGAATGGCGTGGAGAACCCGCAGAAGGATGGCTCACCGGAGACCTGCCCTGCCAACTGCGGCCTCTGCTCCCACCACCACTCGGGGACGCTTCTTGCGAACATCGACCTCACCAACCGGTGCAACCTGAACTGCGACTTCTGTTTTGTGAATGCCAGGGCCTGCGGGTACGTGTACGAGCCCACCTTTGACCAGGTGGTGGAGATGCTCGCACTGCTGCGGGCCGAGAAGCCGGTCCCTGCGCCGGCCGTCCAGTTCTCCGGAGGTGAGCCCACGATGCGGGACGATCTCGTGGAGATCATCCGGAAGGCAAAGGAGCTGGGGTTCAACCAGGTGCAGATCGCGACGAACGGGGTCAGGATCGGGAAGGATCCCGAGTTCACCGCGGCCCTCCGGGGGGCCGGCCTCTCCACGGTGTACCTTCACTTTGACGGGGTCACCCGGGAGACAGACCCATTCCACGAGGTCCATAAAAGGGCCATCCAGGTCCTGGACCAGGTCCGGCTGGGGACGGTGCTCGTCCCGACGATCATCAAGGGGCGCAATGACCACCAGATCGGTGATATCATCCGGTTTGCCGTCGAACACATCTCGGTGGTGCGGGGGGTGAACTTCCAGCCGGTAGCCTTCACCGGTGCTGCGGGTGAGGAGGACGTGGAACGGTCCCGGATCACAATCCCGGAGCTCCTGAAGAAGATGGAGGAGCAGATGGGAGGCGTGATCCGTGCGGATGATTTCTACCCCATCCCGTGCGTGCTCCCCATCTCCGACCTGGTGGAGGCCTACCGGGGAGTCCCCCAGATCCGGTTCACCGCCCACCAGCACTGCGGGGCCGCCACCTACGCCTTTGTGAACGAGGGCGAGATCGTGCCCGTGAACCGGCTGCTGGACGTGGACTCGTTCTTTGCTGCCGTCACCAAGATGTCCGACGACCTGAAGAAGGGTGGGTCTATCAACAAGTACAAGACCCTGATCACGGGCATCAAGCAGATGCACGATTCGGTCCAGAAGGGGGAGAAGGGGGACACCACCCAGTTCTGGAAGATGCTGGGGCAGGCGCTCGTCAAGCAGAACTTCGATGCCCTGAAGGAGTTCCACTGGAACGCGCTCTTCATCGGCGTCATGCACTTCATGGACCGGTACAACTATGACCTGGGCCGGGTCCAGCGGTGCTGCATCCACTATGCCACCCCCGACGGCCGGCTGATCCCCTTCTGCAGCTATAACAGCGGGCCGGTGTACCGGGAAGAGGTCTGGCGGAAGTATTCACGACCCCTGGAAAAAGAGGCGTGAGGGTCACGGGAAGGGAAGGTCGATCCACTCGGCCCCTTCCAGTGCCAGCCGGGCGATGGCCAGGTCCTGGATGGCAAGGCCGGTGGAGTCAAAGACCGTCACCTCGTCAGGCCGTTCCCTCCGTTTCCTCCCTGTGACCACCTCCCCCAGTGTCCCGGCAATCCGGTCCGGCGAATAGATGCCCTTCGAGATGGGCACGTTCACCTCGCCAGAGTGGACCGCCTGGGCCATATCATCCACAAAGACCCGGGCCCGGAGCAGGATCCGGGGATCCAGTTCCTCCTTCCCGGGAGCATCCGCCCCGATGGCATTGATATGGGTCCCGTCCCGGATCCAGTCGTTTTCCACGAGCGGTTCCCGGGATGGCGTGGTGGTGATCACCACGTCGGCATCGCAGGCCCGTTCCAGGCCGGACGCAGCGGCATCGTATTCCCGGAACCGGGACGCCATCGTCTCGGCATTCCTCCCATCCCGGCTCCAGACCCGGAGCCGGCTGATGCGGCGCACGTCGGCGAGGGCAGCAACCTGCGCCTCTGCCTGCCGGCCACTCCCGATCACCCCCACCGTCACCTCCCGGTCGGGGGCCAGGTACTTCGCCGCCACCGCGCCGGCCGCCCCGGTCCGCATGTCGGTGAGGCTCGTTGCATTCAGCACCGCCCGGGGGACACCCGACTCCGGGTCGATCAGGATCGTCATGGCCATCACGGTGGGGAGGCCGTGCTCCCGGTTCTCGGGGTGCACGTTTACGATCTTCACGCCTGCGATCTCCTGGGCAGGGAGGTATGCAGGCATGGTGCGGAAGTCCCCCTTCGGGAACGTGATGTACACCTTTGGCGGCATCTGGACCCTTCCTTCCCCGTGTTCCCGGAAGGCTGCCTCGATGGCGCTGTTCACCTGGTGGTACGAGAGACCCTTCTCCGGCCGTGCGCAGTATCTCATGTTCCCGCTCTCCCCTCCATCGTCTCCGGCACAGGCGGCACCGGTTACTTGGTACATCCTGCGGGAATTGCATAAACCTGTCTGAGAAAGCGGGGCTGTGAAAGGGGAAGGGTATCCGCTTCACGTTCAGGAACCCGAGGACCGGAGGGCAGAAAGAGCTGGTCAGGATCGATGTCTTCCCGGAAAAGAGAAACCGGGATTGAAAACGGAAAAATTATCGTGAAGGAACGGCAGCCGGAGGGGGGCCCCTCACTTCATGCTGTCGATCTCTTTCAGGGTCCTGTCTGCCAGTTCCTTCATCCGGGCCGAGATCCTCCCCGATGCCGAGAACTCCACGTCCCGCATGGCGTTGGCCAGCTCCGCCCCCAGGACAAAGATGGCATACTTGTGCTCCATCTTGGAACGGTGCAGCTGGGACGGGTCGATCTTCAGGGCATAGTACTGGGTGAATTTCAGCTCAGGGTTGATCCGCTCGAAGTAGTCCTTGATCTCCACCATCATCTGGTGGAGGATAATCAGTTCTTCCTTGTGCATCCCTTCCGGTACGGTGTACACCGGCATGATAAATAGATTTGGCCAGCCCCGACGGGGGCGATCGGAAGGGCCGGGTCAGGGAATCGTTGGGGGGAAATTGGTCCACGGTGACCGGGCAGTCCCCGGAGCGAAATCCGGCCTGTCGGATGTCTCCCGTAAGGCCCACAGAAAAGGGGGATGATCGACCCCTAGAACTGGTCCATCTTCAGGATCTTGAGGGAGAGGGGCCTCTTGATGATGCCGCGGAAGTCCCGGGCCACCACGAACTCGATGCCCTTCGCCGCCAGGAGGTCCAGGAGCCGCTGGTCAATGACCCGGTCCACGACAAGGCCGGTCACACCCCCCTTCAGGGATTCCAGCACCCGTTCCAGGTCCTGGGCCTTCAGGTCCAGGAGCACGGAGAAGTCCGGGGCCAGGAACCGGCCCTCGGACTTTCCCTTCACCTCCTCCACGTGGTCACGGAGGGTCACGGCCCCGGTCCCCACCGGTTCACGCTGTTTCCGTGCCATGGGCTTCCCTGCCTCGGCACGGGCCTCCTCACGCTGCCGGTACTGGGCGGCGGCATCCACCGGAAATTTTCCCGGCTTCCCCTCGGCCCCTGCCTCCATCTGTTCCCGGATGAACTCCACCGGGACCTTGTTCCGGAGGGCCTTTGTGATCTCCTTCCGGCTCATGTCCTCCACGGACCTTCCCCGGGGCGCGTAGGCCACGAAGTCGATGTCAGCCACCTGCAGGAGTTCCCGGAGGATCAGCTCTCCCCCGCGGTCACCGTCCAAAAAAGCGGTGGCCGTCTTCGTCTGGCAGAGCTCCACGATGGTGGGGGGGACCTTGGTCCCCTCGACGGCAACGGCGTTCTTGATGCCGAACCGGAGCAGGTTGATGACATCCGCCCTTCCCTCCACCACGATGATGGCATCCGAGTCGGTGACGTTGGGGCCGGCCGGCACCCTGTCCGGGCCCAGCTCACCCACCTTCTCGATCCGCAGGGAGTCCCGGACCTCGTCCAGGAGTACAGTGCTCTCGATGGCCCCCTCCTCGAAGCGGTCGATCAGGAGATCCTTTGCCCTGTCCACGATCTTCCGGCGCTTGGTGACCCGGATATCTTCGATCTTCTCGACGGTGACATGGGCGATACAGGGACCCACGCGGTCCACGGTCTCCAGGGATGCGGCCAGGATGGCCGTCTCTGCCCGGTCCAGGGAGGATGCGATCAGGATCTCTCCCCGGGTCTCGCCCTTCTTGCTCGTGATCTGGACGTCTATCCGTCCGACACGTCCGGTTCGCTGCAGATCCCGCAGATCCAGGTCTTCGCCGAGCAATCCTTCAGTCTGGCCGAATATGGCCCCAACTACATCGGATTTCTCGACCACCCCCTCCGCGTGGATGGCGATGTGAATGAGATACTTGGTGGTATCAGATGAGTACACGCGAAATCACCCCCCCTTGCAGGGAAGGCAGCCCCATGCGTCCGGCACTTGCGAGAATCCGTCAACATAGGCGCCCAGATATATATTTTTTGAATTATTTAAACCTCTCCCTGCCGATGAAACCGGGATTGGTAAAAAGATCATGCGGGTCATGGGTCTTCCGGGAAACCGGGAACCGCAGTATCCTCACGGGAGTGGGATCGGGGAGGTGGAGACCACCTCCTGTCCCCTCCCCGGATGAGGAGAGACCGCCACGTCGGTGTTCCCTTCGGAGATGTGGGATCCGGATCGACCGGCGGGGGGTGCCCACGCGGCGGGGGCGGTGGGGCAGCGGAGCCCCCGAGAGCGTCTCATCAGTATGCAGATAAGAGAAGAATCCGACAGGAAGTGATGAACGAAACCATCCGCGGAAACCGCTTATTCATCATGTGACGCGGCCGCCGCGTGCAGCCGTGCCAGTACCTCCGCTTCCGAGAGGTTCCGGACATGGATCTTTTTCTCGCGGGACGCTGCTCCGGCAGAAAGGGTCACTGAAGGCGCCGGTACTGAGAGGACTTCGGCCAGGAGCGCCACCACGTCCCGGTTCGCCTTCCCGGCCCTCGGCGGAGCGGAGACGGTGCACTGGATCCGGCGCCTCCACGGGTTGTATCCCGTGACGGAAGCTCCCCTGCGACTCCCCGGTGATACCTCGAGAAGGATGCCCACCCCGTCCCCCTCCGCGGTCACCGCGCCTGCCCACGGGTCCAGTTCACTCACCCCGCAGAAAACGAAATGTCGCCCGGCAGTAACACAGCAGGATCACCGGTGGATGTTTCCGTCCCTCACCCGCGTAACGCCCTCATACCGGGCGGTGCCTGTCGCACACCCGGGTTGTCCCGTGCCTCATCACCGGGTGATCACCCATCGTTCGGACGGGGACCTATGGGTGCGCTGTAGCGGCACACCTCTCAGGTGGTGCCCCGGGAGATATAACCCCTTCCCGGGAACCAGCGGGCCGGGGCACCCGTGAACTCGCCCTTCCGGTACGCCACCTCGCCGTCCAGGAGAACCAATTCAGGAAAGATCCCCTCGTGCCCCTCGAAGGGAGTCCACCCGCACCGGCTGTGCAGGTCCTCGGCCCGGATCGGTACAGGGTCCCGGGGATACAGTGCCAGGTCTGCCCGTTCCCCGGGGGCGTACCCGGCCCGGGGAATCCCCAGTATGGAGGAAGGATTCCAGGAAGTCTTCTCCGTGATCGAGGGGGCCGTACACTCTCCGGCCCTGAAACGGGCAACGAGAAGTGGCATCATCGTCTCCACACCAGGCATCCCGGCCGGGGCATCGGGGAAGGGCTGCTGCTTCTCCTCCGCAGTGTGGGGGGCATGGTCAGAGGCGATGACAGGGATCCGGTCCCAGGCCCGGAGGAGATCCCGCTGCACCGCCCGGGACCGGAGCGGGGGATTGACCCGCGCGAAGCCGTCCTCCCTGGGAAAATCCTCCCGGGAGAGGAAGAGGTGGTGAGGGGTCACCTCGCAGGAAGCCGGTGCCGCCGCTGCCAGTGCCGCTGCTGAGGTGACGTGGCAGAAGTGGAGGCGGCTTTCAGCCCCCGCCACTGCCTGTACGGACCGGATCGCCGCCGACTCTCCGGCCACCGGCCGGTTCCGGTCGTGGGACGCAAGATCCGCCGGAGGTTCTCCGGCCACCTGCTCGGCATGGATAGTGGCGAGTGCACCCAGGGACGTGATCTGCTGCAGGTGCCTGGCCAGGTCCGGGAGCGGGATCCCTTCTCCGAAGGAGGACGGGGCGACGAAGAGTTCCCCGAAGGCCATGGCGCCGCTCTGCCAGAGAAGCGCCGGATCGGTCCCCGACGCCACTCCCGCGTTCACGGCAAAGTGGCACCGCGAACCGGTCCGCGCCTCCTCCACCCGGGCGGCGTACGCCGCGGGTGTCGTGAGCGGTGGGACGGTGTTGGGCTGGTCCACGACCAGCGTGACACCCCCGGCCAGTGCGGCCTGGCTTCCCGACCTCCAGTCCTCCTTCTTCCGCTGGGATCCGGCCCGCATGTGCACTTGCATGTCCACGGCCCCGGGCAGGCAGAGGAGGCCGGTGCAGCGGATCGTCTCCTGGGCCCGCTCCGGGGCACCGGCATGGATCACCCTCCCGTCCCGTATTGAGAGATCGGCCACCCTCCCATCCGGCAGCGTCACGTCGGAGAGTACCAGGTCTAGCATACCCGGGGCACCGGATCCCCCATCGGGGGCTCGATGAACCGTTCACCGCCGATGGCGGTCTTCAGGATCACCCGGGATCCCGCCTTGACCCGGCCCACGATGGCCGCGTCCTTCCCGTACCGGTGGCATCGGAGGGCGTCGAGCACCGCGTCGGCATCCAGGGCGGGGACACCCATCACCACCTTCCCCTCGTTGGCCACCTCCAGGGGGTCGATCCCGAGCATCTCTCCGGCAGACCGGACCGAGCGCCGGACCGGGAGCAACTCCTCGTCGATTTCCACGTGGACGCCGCTCTTTTTCGCCATCTCGTTGATGGCAGAGGCAAAACCGCCCCGTGTGGGGTCCTTCATGGCATGGATCTCGCCTGCGGCCAGGGCTTTCTCCACGAGATCCCAGAGGGGTGCCACGTCGGACCGGATCTGTTCGCCCAGGGAGAATCCCTCGCGGTGGGTCAGGACCGCGAGGCCGTGATCCCCCAGGGTGCCGGAGACAAGGATCCGGTCCCCTTCCTTCAGGCCCTGGTCCCGGACCACCTTCTCCGCGATCCCGATCCCGGCGGTGTTGATCACGATCCCGTCCAGGGCCCCCCGCTCCATGACCTTCGTGTCGCCGGTCACCAGGTGGGCGCCGGCCTCGGTGAGGGCTTCGTCCATGGAACGGACGATCCGCTCCAGGTCAGAGACGGCAAACCCCTCCTCGATCACCATGCCGCAGGAGAGGGCGAGGGGCCGGCCACCCATCATGGCCAGGTCGTTCACGGTGCCGCAGATGGAGAGCCGCCCGATGTCCCCGCCCGGGAAGAAGAGGGGCCGGACGATGTGGGAATCGGTGGTGAAGACCACCTGGTATTCGCCGATGGGGATTACGGCCCCGTCGTCCAGTGCCTCGAGACCGATCCCGCCGGCGTTCCGGTTCTTCACGTTCGTGAGCGTGCGGAGGAGTTCCCCCATCACCTCGCCCCCGGCCCCGTGCATCAGGCTGACCTTCATCCTTCCACGTCGATCTCCAGGTTGGTCAC
>JAJRDC010000040.1 GCA_028678635.1 Methanomicrobiales archaeon | reverse complement strand
CGTGAAAGTTGTGGTTCTGACCGGCATGCCATCGATTCCATGCTGATGAAGCCGCCGACACCCAGTGTGGGAACGCGGAAAAATGAGTGATTCCCCGTACAGGGGAATGCGAGGTGAGGGTATTCCTGAGAGACCTCAGGGGACCGAATGGACACAGATACCCTGGCTGCACCACTGCCGGGCGTACCGGTAGTCGTTGCACCCGCCGCCGCACCTGCCGCAGTTGGCATTATCGTTCAGGAGATCGACGCAGGTTCGGTTGCAGCACATTTTCCCTGTCGGGCATGCCGGGTCGCACTCGCAGGGATTGTCGGCCGGATCTACACATACTCCCGCGCAGCAGACCTGCCCCTGGGGGCAGGCACGCCCGCACTCCCAGCAGTTGGCCAGGTCAGACTCCAGGTCCCGGCAGGTGCCGTTGCAGCAGAATTCCCTGGGTGGTCCGTTTGAACACTGGGCCCCGCACCCCCCGCAGTTATAGAAATCGGTCTGCAGGTCGTAACAGGACATGTTGGTTGCACCGCATTTCGTCTCATGCTCACCGCAGAGAATGGTAAGCCGGCAGCCGCCCCCCTCGCAGGAGAGGCCCAGAGACTCAGGGCACTCGAATCCGCATTTCCCACAGTTATGGGTATCCGAGCTCAGGTTCACGCATGTACCCTGACAGTCAGTGGTCCCATCCGGACAGCCGCCAGACGTGATGCACCCTGCCAGCAAGAGCAGCCCAAGAAGACAGAGAATGCACCCCCATCCCTTCATGGCCGGAGATACCCGTAGCGACGATTTATGCATTCCGATCGATACCTGTCCTCGCATGAATATCCCTCCCCTCACCCGTATGCACCCCGCCCGGCCGCAGGGCTCCCCGGCTCCAGGTGGAGGTCCAGGTCCGGCCAGGGGGATACGAATAGCGGATCCACGGAAAGGTCTCCCTGTCCCTGGCCGGTGAGGCGGGCCCAGGTCCCATCGAGGATCTCGTTCCGGCCGATATCGCAGGTATCGTAATCGGTTTCAGGGTCGCAGAGGAACTGGGCGAAGATCTCGCCATCCTCCCGGCTGTAGAAGACGTTGTCCCACTCCTCGACCAGCTGGACGCCGGGGCCCAGGTAGATACCGGTTGGCCCATCCCCTTCCGGCCGGCTGGTGAAGGCCACGATGTTGTTCACGAGGCGGAGCCGGACCGCTGGACCGGTCTTTGCTTCCGAGTACCCCACCACGAGGCCATAGCCCCGTGTCCCAAACTCGGGGTCGTAGCCGTTATATCCCACGGAATTCTCCCGGATCTCCATGGTGCAGGGAAAATCTCCGCCCACGATGGGGCCTTCCCCCTGGTCCCAGACCACGTTCCGTTCAATCAGACCGCCGGACCAGAGCTTGATCCCGCTGAGGTGGTTCCGGTAGACCTCGTTCCGACGGACGATGACGTTCGGGACATTGCCGGCCGTGTCCCTGGAGTTCAGGTCGATTCCGTCGCCGCCATTGTCATGGATGCTGGAATCTTCAACAAGGATATCCCGGCCCCGCTCCACGGCGATACCATCCGCACCATAGCTTTCCTGGAGGCCTGACCCTGCCACGTCGATACGCCGGAACACGACCCGATCGCACGGACCGGGAGTGCAGTCAACCCCGGTATAGAGTACGTCCCGCACCACGGTATCCTCAACGGTCACATCACTAACAGGGCCGTCGGCCGGCGGCTCACCGGATGCGCCGTACGTCATCCTGATGCCGGCATCTCCCCCGGTCATCTCCATACCGGCAATCTGGACATGATGGTTGCCTCCCCAGAGGGTGAGACCCCAGGGGTTGTACCGATCCAGGCTCATTCCCTGGAGCCGGTAATACGAGACTCCCTTCCTGAGCCCGAGCTCACCGTGGATCGTGACCGGTTCGCCAGGGGCTGCCATGAGCGTGATGGGACCGCCGTCCTGTCCAGATACCGTGATCGCGACATTTTCGGTGTATTCTCCCCCGTGAACATACACTGTGTCCCCCGGGGCGGCGGTGTCGACAGCGTGCTGGATGGTGTTCCAGGGCCGGTCCTGCGTACCGGCATTCGTATCACTGCCGGCTACCGCGACGTGGTAGACATTCCCGGGCCCAGAAGTCCAGGAAGTGGTCAGGGGCTGGGTCGTAACGGGTGCGGTTGGTTCGACGGAGGGTGTGTCATCCCCTCCCGGATTGATACATCCGCTGGAGAAGATAAGGGCCCCGCAACAGAGCACGATTCCGATGGATATCAACCGGAGCACGGTATCCCTGCGAAGCAGGCAACAGAATGGCGATGCGGGAAGATTTTTCGGGATTCCTATCACATCCATGGGAGGGAGGATAATGTTCCCGCGTGGTAATTCTTTCGATATATATCGGACGGTTCTTTCAGAATCTGGAGGTTCTTCTCAGAGCCACACCGTACGAGTCCAACAAATGAACTTTTGAGGGAAAAAGGGGAAAGGGTATGAATTAACTCACGGACCTCTTCGCCACCAGGAGGAACACCGCGGCCAGGGCAATGACCGCGCCAATACCGACGAACCCGGGCATGTCATCATCATTGTCGTCATCATCCCAATCATCGCTTGTGGGGTAGGTATCCGTCCATCTCCCTGTCGGGCTGGTTGTCATACCCGTCGTCCAACCCGTTTTTATCAGGTTCGCCACATAGGAAGACGTCTCGCCCTCGGCCACGTCCACATTGCGCCGGTACGTCTCGTACCCCGGGAGGGACAGGGCCAGGGCATGGGATCCTGCGGGAATCCCCTGAAGCGTGGTGGGAGTCACTCCCTTCGGGACCCCGTCTAGGGAGATGGTGGCGCCAGAGGGGACTGAGGCCACGGAAATGCTCCCCCCTCCGGTCGTTGATCCAGTCCCCTTCTGGAGCACGGCATTATACGTTGCCGTATCCCCACCCTGCACGGTCACGGTGGCCGTGGCATCCAGGTAGCCGGGCAGAGAGAATACAAGTGTGTGGGAACCCGCCGACACATCCGTGACCCATGGTGTCGTACCGGTTCGGCCCCCGTCTAAGGTAACCCTGGCGCCGCTCGGGTTCGAGGTGAGGGAGAGGGATCCCGTGGTGGCTGCCTGCGGGACGAGGGTTGCGGAGATCCTCCCCGTCTGACCGGAAGTCACGGTCACGGTCTCCGAATGCTCCTCGTACCCGGCTTTAGTGAGCCGGACCGCGTGCTCACCCGGAGGTTGTGTCACCGTGAGAGGCGTCACCCCTTTGTAGACATCGTCCACGTAGATTGCCGCACCGGAGGGCGTGGAGGAGACGTCCAGAGACCCCTCCCCCACCGAGATCAGGTTTTCCTTCGTGATCGAGTTGAGGTTGAGCGTGCACCCGATGGTCAGTTCCACTGAATATACTCCCGGACTGGTGTAGGTATGGGTCGGATTTTTCACATAGGATTCCGGATCACCTGTATTATCGAAATTCCAGACCCAGGATCTGGATCCCGGGGACGTATCGGTGAAGGTGACGGTCAGGGGAGCTGCACCCGAGAGAGGAGTTGCTTCGAACGAGGGTGCGCAGGATTCCCAGGATCCCCCACCGGTGGGATTTGAACTACCGAAACTGGTGCTAGGATCGATCTTTTTGAACGAGATGGTCGAGGGATTCCGGTACTCGTCATACCCGGCTTTCTTCAGGTAGCAGATCGGATTTGGTCCCTTTATCGTTCCAGCCTTCACGAACGTGGCAGCGACACACGGTTCTTTCGAGAGACAGTAGTCGGAACACCACTGGGGAGTCATTTTAGGATCAAGGGGCCAGTCCACCCGGTAGTCATCAGCCCCGTAGAGGTCCGTCTGGTCCAGCTCCTGCATGGTCATCTTGACGAACGAGACGGTGTTGACATTCGGCTGCTTCGTCCAGGCCTTGTCCTTCAGCCAGCAAACAGCATATTGGCCCTGGATGCCGGGTTTGACATACGTGGAGCCGATGCAACGAGAATCCTCCAGGCACTCCTGGGCACAGGTTCCCGGGTCGTAAATACTGCTCTCCGCGTGGAAGTAATCGCCACCCCGAAGGTCGGTCTGGTCATATTGCTGCATGGCAGTATCCGCGGCACACGGCACGATAAGAAGGGCCATCATCACGAGCAGGCAGAGCACCACAGGTAACCGGTTGAAGGAGCGCACACACACCATTGCTTTCCTCATGGAGAAGAGGCAGAATTACGATATAAATCGTTCGATTTAATATTCAGGCAAATAACGTGGACATCTCCCACCCCCCTCCAGGTTAAAATCGCAATCTTCTTTAACCGAAATCACAGTCGTACCGAATGATCCCTTTCCATGCATCATGTGTCCACCCTGTGCTCCGCTGTCCTGACCTCTATTTCCTGGTGCGTTGGGGGAAATATCCGTTCCCGAGGATGACTGAATGCCCCATCGATCCCGAATGAATCCTGC
>JAJRDC010000291.1 GCA_028678635.1 Methanomicrobiales archaeon | reverse complement strand
CCAGGGGGCCGGCCAGCGGCCCGGAGGAGAGGGCAGGCCCGATGTCGTCGTGCCCCCGGCCGGACCACTCCCGCATCAGGGGCTCGGTGGTGTGGGAGAAGGGGCCGTGGCCCACATCGTGAAGGAGGGCGGCGGTGGTGGCCAGGTCGGCCTCCGACCGGTCCAGCCCCAGGTGGGTGCACATCAGCCCGGCCAGGTGCATGGCGCCCAGGGCATGCTCGAACCGGGTATGGTTGGCACCCGGGTACACCAGGTATGAGAACCCCAGCTGCCGGATGTGCCGGAGCCGCTGCACCGGCGGGGAGTCCAGCAGGGGGAGAAGGGATTCCGGGACCTCCACGTACCCGTGCACCGGGTCCTTGATGAACTTCATCAGCAAGGGTTCTGGGAACCCTCATATATGAAAGGATCGGAGGGAATAGTGATGATCGCCTTTCTCTCGGGGGGTACCGGCACCCCGAAGCTGCTCCGGGGAATGCGGTTCCACCGAAAGGACCGGGACCTGGCCGTCGTTGTGAACACCGCCGAGGACCTCTGGATCTCGGGAAACCACCTCTCTCCTGACGTGGACACGGTGATCTACCTCTTCGCCGGCCTCCTGGACACCGACACCTGGTGGGGGATCGAGGGAGACACCTTTGTGACCCATGATGCGATCCTGGCAAAGGGAGGCACTGAGTTCATCCGGATCGGCGACCGGGACCGGGCGATTCATGTCCTGCGGGGGGAGGCGCTCCGCCGGGGGGAGCAGCTCACCGTCGCAACCGCGTCACTCTGCCGGACCCTGCGGGTGGAGGCCCGGATCCTCCCGATGGCCGACACGGCGGTGACAACCCTGATTGACACCGGCGGGGCCCTCATCCACTTCCAGGAGTACTGGGTGAAACACCGGGGAACGATCCCGATCCGGGAGCTGGTCCGTTCCTACCGTGAAGAACCCGTGGCCACCCCCGAGGTCCTGGCCGCCCTCCGCGAGGCCGAGGCGGTGGTCATCGGCCCCTCCAACCCGGTGACCTCGGTTGCCCCCATTCTGGAGTGCCGGGGCATCACCGAAGCCCTCCGGGATCAGTACGTGGTGGCCGTCAGTCCGTTCATCGGCGACCGGCCGGTGAGCGGGCCCGCCGCGGCCCTGATGCAGGCCTTCGGCCGGGAGCCCACATCGGCGGGAACCGCCGCCCTGTACGGAGATCTCGTGGACTGTTTCATCCAGGACATCCGGGACCCGGTGGAGGTGGAGGGAGCGGTGCGATGCGATACCCTGATGGTGGACGAGAAGGCCAGCGGGGCCCTCGCCGGCGAGGTGCTGCGTATCCTGGAGCGGCGGCGCTGAGGATGCGGGAGCCGGCCCTCTCTATCGCCAGCGGCCCGATTCCTTCATTCCCTTTGTACTGGTGAGACGCTCCTGGGGGGCGCCGCCCCCCGCCGCGTGGGCGTCCCCCTTTCGGTTGATCCTGATTGGAGCAGATCGGGAAATTGATCTGACACCCGACTATCCTCTCGTCGTGGGGAGGGGCCGGGAGGGGGCGGAGAGCCCCCTCCCGTCAGGATCTCCCGGAGGATAAGCACCGGGGGTATCACACCAGTATCGCGCTCCCCCCTGATCGGCATCGCTATATACCGGGCCATTTCCTGATCGTTATAACGAAGGGGATCTTCCTTCGGGGAACCGCCATGGATATCCTGGACATTTTTAAGCCGAATATCGAGAAACTGGCCGAAAAGAAGGACCGGGAAGGGCTGGTCCGGGCCCTGGAGTACCGGAAGGATCCGGCGGTCCGGAAGGCTGCGGTGAAGGCCCTTGCTTCCCTTGGGGACCGGGCAGCGCTCGAGCCCCTGGTACGGATGCTGTCGGACGATGATAAAGGGGTCCGGTACGACGCGGTGGAGGCCGTCCACCGGCTGGGCAGGGGCGACGCCGTGGAGCCCCTCCAGCGGGCGCTCCGGGACCCGGACAGCGATGTCAGGTATGCGGCGGCCTGGGCCCTGGGGGAGACCAGGGATCCCAGGACCGTCGATCCCCTCATCGGTGCGCTGGGGGATGACTACTGGCGGGTCCGGACGGAGGCGGCCCTGGCCCTCTCCAAGATCGGGGATCCCCGGGCGGCGGGGCCCATCACCGGCGCGCTGGGGGATGACTACTGGCGGGTCCGGACGGAGGCGGCCCACGCCCTGGGGATGCTCGGCGATCCCGCGGCGGAGGAGCCGCTGGTGCGGGCGCTCTATGACGAGAACTGGAGGGTCCGGCGGGAGGCGGCGCTGGCCCTGGGGCGCCTCCAGGCAGATAACTCCATCGAACCCCTGGTGGCCATGCTCAAGGACCCCGAGGCCACCGTCCGGGCTTCCGCCGCAGGGGCGCTGGAGGAGATCGGCAGGGCATCCATCGCCCCCCTGACCCGGGCCCTGAAGGACCCGGACCGGGGAGTCCGGCGGAGCGCCGTGAAGACCCTGGGGAGGATGAAGGACCCCGCCTCTGTCGAGAGCCTGGCCGATATGCTCCAGGACGACGATCAGGTAGTCCGGGACGAGGCCCTCCTGGCCCTGGGGAAGATGGGGAAGGACGGGACAGAATCCCTCCGGCGCGCCGTGGGCGGGTCGGAAAAGGATCGCCCCGGGGACCGATCCTGAATGTACCCATGAATCCGGAAGAGATCCGAAGGGACTTCCCGTTGCTCTCCGAGGTCTGTTACCTGGACAGCGCGGCAACGAGCCTCTCGCCGGAGCCTGTTCTGCAGGCAATGCTGGAATACGAGCGACACTACCGGGCCAACGTAGGCCGGGGAGTGCATCGCCTCTCCCAGATCGCCTCCCAGAAGTACTGGGATGCCCACCGGAAGGTGGCCGCGTTTATCGGGGCAGAGGGGGGCGAGACGGTCTTCACCCGGAACACCACCGAGGCCATCACGCTGGTGGCCGAGGGAATCCCCTGGAACGCAGGCGACCGGGTGGTGACCACCCTTATCGAACACCACTCCAACCTGCTACCCTGGATGCGTCTCCGGGACCGGAAGGGCGTGGGCCTCACGGTGATCCCGCCGGGTGCCGGGGGGACCATCACCCCGGAGGCGGTGGGTGCCGCAGTGGACGACCGCACCCGGCTCGTGGCCGTGACCCATGCCTCCAACGTGCTGGGAAACCTGCTTCCCGTCCGGGAGATCGGCAGGGCGGCCCGGGATCACGGGGCACTGCTCCTCGTGGACGGCGCCCAGTCCGTTCCCCACATTCCGGTCAGCATGGGGGATCTCGGCTGCGATTTCCTCTGCTTCTCCGGCCACAAGATGCTGGGCCCCACAGGAACCGGGGTGCTCTGGATGAGGGAACCCATCCCCGAGCCGCTCGTCGTGGGCGGGGGCTCCATCGACCGGGTCACGGGCGGGGCATACGCCCTCACCGGCGGGTATGCCCGGTACGAGGCCGGCACCCCGAACATTGCCGGGGGTATCGGTCTTGGCAGGGCTGCGGACTACCTGCAGGCCATCGGCATGGCAGAAGTGCGGAAATACGAGGAACGGGTGACCCAGCAGATGCTGGACGGACTCCGGGCGATCCCGAATGTCACGGTATACGGCCCCGGGCCGGGCCCGGGGCGGATCGGGGTTGTCTCCTTCAACGTCGGAGGCCTGCACCCCCATGAGGCAGCCCATGCCCTCTCGGAACGGGATATCATGGTCCGGTCAGGCCACCATTGCTGCATGCCCCTGATGGACCACCTGGGCCTCCCGGAGGGGACAGTCCGGGCCAGCCTCCACGTGTACAGCAGCCGGGAGGACGTGGACCGGCTGGTGGAGGCGGTGGAGGAGATCGCGGGAGGGATCTAGCGGTGTACCGGGAACTTCCCTGCGTGAAGGTGGATGGCGCAACGGCGAAGGAGGGGACCCACCCGGTGGTGGAGGAGGTGCCGGTGATGATCCTCGTGAATGGGCGCCACCTGGCCACCGCCATGATGTCCCCCGTCCTGCTGGAGGAGTTTGCCGTGGGCCACCTGTTCACCGAGGGGATCATCCGATCCCGTGATGACATCGAGTCGGTGCAGGTGGAGAAGGGCACGATCCGGGTCCTGACCCGTGATCACCTCCGT
>JAJRDC010000284.1 GCA_028678635.1 Methanomicrobiales archaeon | reverse complement strand
CCGTATCCCCTTTCAGGGCTGCGTACCGGATCCGCTCCATCACCGAGTAGGAGTACTCGAAGCCGTAGCCCAGGGCGCCGGTATAGGGGTCGATGACGATCCGGTCCGCGGGGACGCCGATCTCACGGAGCAGGATGTTCAGCTGCTTGGCCAGGTTGATATCGATCGGTGACTGGGCGATCACCGCGTGGCCGTAGGCAAGGGCCGCGGCGGCAATGGACCGGTACCGGTCCGCCTCAGCCGTTCCCAGGAGGAGCCGCTCCCCGGCCCCGGCCTCGCCACAGCGGCGGAAGACCTCGCTGTCCAGGGCTGGATCATCAGAGCCCTCGATGATCAGGGGGAGGGTGGTGGCCGCGAGCACGGCCTCCACGGTCTGTCCCAGCACCTCCAGGCCGGGTGCCTGGCGCCGGTGGGTGGAGGTGAGGTGGAGCCGGACCAGGTCGGCGCCGAAGCTCCTCTCTGCCTCCCGGGCCCATGCCGCCGGATCACCGGCGAGAGGGCCGATATGCTCCTTCACCACCGCCGGCCAGAAGGCCGGATCATCGCAGATCTCAAGGGCGATCAGGGGGCGTCTCCCGCAGGGATCCTCGCCCGGCAGGAACGGGAGGTCCCGGGATCCCCCGATGCAGTACCGGACCGACCGGGTACCACCCTCGTCTTTCGTTGCCCCCAGGATCACCCGGCCGATGGTCCCGGTCCACTCGCCCGTTTCCGCCATCGAGACCTCCTCACACCAGCGGGCTCATGGACAGGGCCGGGTGTTCGTGGAGAGAGAGAAACTCCACCAGCCGCTCGAGCGTCGGCGCTGTCTCCTCGTCGCCGATCTTTTCGAAGAGGTCCGCGAGGCCGGCGGCCGCCAGGCGTGCCTTCAGCCGGTCACCCAGCTCCTCCTTCAGGATCCTTGGCATCCAGACCAGCCTGCCGATCCCACCCTCCGCCTGGAGGAACCGCTCCGAGAGGATGTAGCCCTTGCTGATCCCGGCAAAACCCGGTGTCTGGGCCCCCCCGCCGATGGTTCCGGCCAGGGTGGAGAAGGTCATCCCCATGGGGGTATCCCCGGTGTACTCCCGGTTCACCACCATGATCCCGTTCACCTCGGGAAGCACCGCCGCCACGCACTCGAAGCAGCCGCAGCAGGTCATGGGGTACTCCATGATCCCGTAGAGGTTGCACCGGCTCACCTCGCCGTGGGAGGCCTTCCGGACGAACTCGTTCACTCCCTCGAACTCGCCCTTCTGGGCGTCGATGGCCCGGCCCTTCGCCACCGGCTGGTTCGCGCCTGCCGGTGCGATCTCATACGCGATCTTCCCATCCAGCCAGGAGATGGCCCCGCAGAGGGCAGGGCGCTGGGGGGTGATGATGCAGACATGGTTCGGGGCAAAGGTCTGGCAGAGGATGCAGGAGTAGAAGATATCCGCGTCCCCGTCCTTCATCCCCATCACCCGGTCGTCCCGCTCCCGGTATACCACCTCGGCCTCCTTTTCAGCGGAGAGGACCTTCTCCCGGTCGGTGAAGATCGTCACCTGGACGGCATCCAGGAGGTCAGGGAAATCTATCCGGAACTTGGCCTGGATCAGCTTCCCCAGGTGCTCCATCCTGAGGCCCTTTGCCACCGCGTCCTTCGCGAGCCTGACCCAGATCAGGTTCCGCTGGGCCACGTGCCAGGTCCCTTCGCCGTAGTTGACAAAGTTGTGGATTTTTCTCTCCAGCACTGGCTCGAAGTCCTTCCGCATCCGCGCGCCGGCCACCTCCACCAGGATCCCCAGGGGCACCGCCGATCCCGGCTTCATCTCCTCCACCTCGGGGCCGATGACCCGGATGAGGCCGTCCTTCACCTCGCCCGGCGGTCTCATCCGGAGGAGCTCGAAGGCGGGGGAACGCCCGCCCCCGAACTCCACCTGCATCTCCTCCTTCCGGATGCTCTTCCCTTCGAAGGCCGGTGAGCAGGCCATGGGGATGGGGATGGCGGTGACCTTCACCCTGATGTTGCGCAGCTCCATGCCACGGCTGACGGCCTCTTCCACGGTGAGAGGTACCCATTCCCCGTCCTCGTACCCCCCCGTGGTGAGGATCGGGATGCCCAGGTCCCGGAGGGAATCCGTGAACGCAACCTCCGTCTCCGAGAGGCCGGGGAAGGCCACCACAAAGGCCCGAGCGCGCTCCTTCGCGTAGGCGATGAGCCTCCCCGCATCCCCCGGAGTAACCCCGCCGAACATCATGGCCACCCGCGCCAGGATATCGGCGAAGTGGACCCCGGCATCGGGAGTGGGGCCCAGCGGTACCAGCCGGTAGTCCAGGCCCACCTTCACACCCGCTTTCTGCAGGACGGGTATGACAGGGCCGGCCAGGAAGGTGAGCATGTACTTCTCCTGCAGCTCCCGGGCGATGGCGGCGGCGGCATCCGGGCTCTCCGGGGTCCCCGTGAGGAGTGCCAGGCCCAGGATGGAACCGTCCACGAGCGTGTAACCCAGTTTCCGGATCACGGTATCCGGAATAAAGCCGGTGAAGGGTGCAGGGTCAGGCCCCTGAGCCGTGATCCGGGCTGCCCGCAGGGCCTCTGCTGCCACTAGGGGGTGATTGGCCGCCTTGACGTAGGCTTCCCGTGCCCCCCCGGCATCATGCACCGCGATACCGGTCAGGGCAAAGGCGATGGGCAGATGGTACGCGGTCTCCGGATGCTGCAGCGCCCCGGAAAGCGCGTCCATGCCCCGCGACAGTTCCTCCCGCCCGTTCCTTACCGCACTTCCGATCTCTGTCACACCCACAACCTCCGGGTATCACGTGTGCACCCGGCCCTCATATTGGCTCCGCAGCCCGGGGTGGGTACATCCGGCCGGCGGGCGAAGGGCGCAGCAGTCCCCTTCCCCGTGAACAGGCAAGGATTCGGCCCGGTTAAACCTCTCCTCTTCGGGATCCATATGTTTAAAATCGTGGGAGCGAAAAAAGAATGGATAATGATCGTCCCGACGAGGATATTCTTCACCAAAGGTGTCGGAATCAATAAAGACAAGCTTGCCTCGTTCGAACTGGCCCTCCGGAAGGCAGGGATCGAGAAATGCAACCTGGTGCACGTCTCCAGCATCTTTCCCCCCAACTGCCGCCAGATATCGTCTGAGGATGGCCTGAAGGAGCTCCAGCCCGGCCAGATCGCCTACTGTGTCATGGCCCGGAACGAGACGAACGAGCCGAACCGGCTCATCTCCGCCGCCATCGGCCTCGCCCGCCCCAAGGCCAACGAGGAGTACGGGTACCTGTCGGAGCACCATGCGTACGGGGAAACTGACGAGAAATCCGGGGAATACGCCGAGGACCTGGCAGCCACCATGCTCGCCACCACCCTGGGGATCGAGTTCGACCCGGACCAGGCCTGGGAGGAGCGCGAACTGATCTACAAGGCCAGCGGGAAGATCATCCGGACCACCCACATCTGCCAGTCCGCCCAGGGGGAGAAGACCGGCAAGTGGACCACGGTCATCGCGGCTGCCGTATTCCTCACGGACTGAGATTCTTTTCTTCCCTCCCAGAACCTTCCCGTCTTTCATTGACTCGGTTGTTGCCCGGGATCTGTGACGGGAGGGGGCGCCGGGCCCCCTCCCGGACCCACCCCGCCATGAGGATAGGGTGGGACGGGTCGTCTCCCCGATGGTGCGGCGTCTCTTGGGGCATCCCCTCATATCATCAGGGCCAGCACCAGGATGAGCACCGTGGTTGCTCCGCCCAGGGCTGCCACCACGCGGGCCTTCATGTTCCGGAGGAGGAGTGCAGCGGCGATGCAGATGCCCAGGTACGGGATGAGGGTCGTGATCACAGAAATCCCGGCCAGAATACTGAACCGGTTGGAGAAAAAGAGGAAGACGATCGGTACCAGGCAGGCCAGGAGCAGGGCCGGGACCGGGGTGCCACGCCCTCCCAGGCCCGAGAGGCTCGCAACACCGTGCCCTTCCGCCAGGTTCTGGACCACCCGGGAGGTGCCGATGATGTATGCGTTCATGGCCGAGAGCATGGCGATGATCCCCACCAGGGCCACGATGGGCCCGGACAGGGGCACGACGAGGGACGCGGCCTCTGCCACGGGTGCAGGCGACGAGGCCAGTGGTCCGGAACCCACCGACCCGATGAGGGCCAGGTTCAGCCCCAGGTAGATCAGGATCACGACGGCCATGACAAGGAAGAGCGCCCTTGTGATGAGGGTCGGGTCCCGGGTCTCCTCAACGGGGATGGCACTGATCTCGAAACCCGTGAACGGCCAGTACACGATCACCATCGTCGCGGCAAAGGCCGGGAGGGTGAAGGGGACGGAGGGGACAAAGTGCTCCCAGGTGATGAACGGCAGGAGCAGCAGGATGACGGCCACGAGAGGCACCACCTTGAGGAGGGTGAGGACGATCTCGGTCTTCCCGGAGAGGAGGATGCCCCGCAGGTTGATGGCAAGGAGGACAAGGATGATCCCGATCTCGGCAGGGAGGATCCAGGGAATCCCGAAGTACGCCAGGTACTGACCAATGCCCGCAGCGATGGTCGCGGTGCCGAAGAGGGAGGAGACCAGGTAGCAGAGTACGAGGACCAGCGAAGCCCATGGGCCGTAGACCCGCCGGAAGATGGCCGAGAAGGCGCCCGTGCCCCGCGCCTCCTCCGAGGTCCAGGCCAGGCAGAGCATGACGCAGGTGGCTGAGACGGCGACCACGACCCATGCGAGGAGCGAGAGGGAGCCAAGCAGGCCGGC
>JAJRDC010000126.1 GCA_028678635.1 Methanomicrobiales archaeon | reverse complement strand
ACCTGAAGAACTACTACTACGTCCCTCTGAACTCCCGGAATCCCTATGCCAACGGGAACCATTACCGGGGGACCAGCTTCTACCCGAATTCGGCCTCCGATATGCTGGTGAAGGTCTGGTTCACCTAGCCGTCACCCGGCCACTCACCCGACTCCCTCTTTTCCTCTCCCTTTCGGCAGGGAACAGGCGGGAGCATGGTCTCTTCCCGTCCCAGTTACGCCCGCTTCTCGGGCTCCGTTGCGGGGATATCGCTCCCGGTCCCCATCAGGCTGCTGATGATGTCACGGGCAGCCGCATACTTCAATCCCGTGTCCTCGATGGATGACTGTATCCCGTCCCCCGCTTCGCCCGGGCCGTTCCCTCCCCACCTTTTATCATGCCCGGGGATGACGGGGTAGCAGGGGACACGGGATGAAGGGGAAGGCACGGGGACCGGGCGAGGCAGTCCTGGTACTGCCCACCCAGCTCTTCCGGGAACACCCGCAGCTCCGGAAAGATCTCCCGGTGTATCTCGTGGAGGCGGGCCGGTACTTCTCGGCGTTCCGGTTCCACCGGCAGAAGCTGATCCTGCACCGGGCCACGATGCAGATGTACCGGGAGTGGCTGGAGCGGGAGGGGTACCGGGTGACGTACCTGGACCATGTCCCCTCAGGGACGGTCCCGGCAATGCTCGATGCCCTAAGGGGGCAGGGGATCGGCAGGGTACACCTCACCGATCCCTGCGACCAGCCATTGGAGGGGGAGATCCTCCGGGAGGCGGCGGAGCGGGGGATGGAGATGGTGGTGGGCGAGACCCCCCTCTTCCTCCTGGACCGGAAGGAGGTGATGCAGCATTTCAGCCACCTCACCCGTTACTCGCTCACGCAGTTTTACCAGATGCGCCGGAAGGCAACGAACATCCTGATGGAGGACGGGAAACCCCGGGGAGGGCGGTGGACCTTCGACACCTCCAACCGGGAGCCCCTGCCTCGGGGCCTCTCGCCCCCGCCGATCCCGGAGATCCCCGAACCAGTGTACGTGCGGGAAGCCCGGAGCTACGTGAGCGAGCATTTCCCCGGGGCGCCCGGTGACGATACCCCTTTCCCCTGGCCGGTGACTCACGGCGATGCGGATCTCTGGCTCAAGGATTTCCTGGAACGGCGCCTGTTCTTCTTCGGCACGTACGGGGATGCCATCCACAGGGATGAGCCCTACCTCTTCCACTCGCTCCTCTCGCCACTCCTGAACATCGGGCTCCTGACCCCGAAGCAGGTGGTGGATGCCACCCTTGTCCACGCAGCGGAGCACGACGTGCCCCTCAACTCGCTGGAGGGATTCATCCGGCAGATGATCGGCTGGCGGGAGTTCATCCGGGCGGTCTACGTGGTGGCCGGGGAACGGCAGCGGAAATCCAACTTCTGGAACCACACGAGGGGACTTCCCCCCTCTCTCTCCACGGCCACCACCGGCATCCTCCCCGTGGATGACGTGATCCGGCGGGTGCACCGGAAAGGGTTTGCCCACCACACCGAGCGACTGATGGTCCTCGGGAACTTCATGCTCCTTGCCGGCATCCACCCCGACGACGTGTACCGGTGGTTCATGGAGCTCTTCGTGGACTCCTACGACTGGGTGATGGTGCCGAACGTCTTCGGCATGTCCCAGTACGCCGACGGTGGTCTCATGAACTCGAAGCCTTCCCTCTCCGGCTCCAACTACCTGCGCCGGATGTCCAATTACCCGGAGGGTGAGTGGTGCCCTGTCTGGGACGGCCTCTTCTGGCGGTTCGTGGACATGCACTCCAGGGTGCTCTCAAAAAATCCCCGGACGGTCATGATGGTGAGGACCTGGGAACATCTGAAACCCGACGTGAGAAAGGCGCACCGGGAAGCGGCTGACGCATTCCTGCAGAAGTTCCACGGCGGGAAGTGACGAGGGGAGGAAATACCCCCCTGGTTCACCGGATGTTTCCCTGTAACTTCTCCCTGGCCGCGCCCCTGAGCGTGCGCATTTCCGTCGTGTCACGCCGTTCCTGCCCGGCCAGGGTGATGGCCCGGTCACTGGCGGCCACGGTGCCGGGATAGTCGCCCAAGGCAAAGAGGGCCTCCGACTTCTTCTCCCAGATAACGGCCGGATGCAGCCCCGGGTTCCTGGCGAGCAGCCGGTCGTACGCTGCCACCGCATCCCCGTCTCGCCCGAGCTTAGCAAGAATGTCGCCCCGGAGTTCGCAGGCGGTGGACATGTCCCCCCTCCCTTCGGGATCAAAGGAGATCGCTCTCTCCACGGATTCCAGGGCATCAGGATACCGGTGGAGGTCCAGCAGGAGCCGCGCCCGGGCCTCCCAGATGCCCATCCGGTTCGGGTAATGGAACAGCAATGCATCGTAAACCCCAAGCGCCCGGTCACCCTTCTCCTTCCTCCGGAGCACGCGGGCCCTGTGGAGAAGGGCACCGGCATGTTTCGGGTCCCTCTCAAGGATCAGGTCGTTGATGGCCTCCACGTCGTCCCTCTTTCCCAGCTGCATGAGAACAGACTGTTTCCATGCGAGGGCAGGGACGGATCCGGGGGAGAGGGCGAGGGCCGCGTCCACCGTTGCCAGGGCCTCCTCAGGACGGTTCTGACCATGGAGGAGGACCCGGGACTTTTCGATCAGGAGAGGGACCTTTTCATCGGTGAGGGGGAGAGCCCGGTTGTATGCCTCCAGGGCCCCGGCTCCTTCCCCCATCCAGGCCA
>JAJRDC010000277.1 GCA_028678635.1 Methanomicrobiales archaeon | reverse complement strand
AAGAACGCGCCGGAAGAGGCGGTGGGGATGGTCCACCTGGCGTTCCCCGGCTCGAAACGGTACGAGGGGCACATCGACGTCAAGGGGGTGCCGTACGGGCGGGTGGCGGAGGAGGTGCGGCGGATCGAGCGGGCCATGGGCGGGTGCGCCTTCTATACCCCGTCCTCCACCTACCATATCTTCATGCCCGGCCTCCAGGGCGGCAAGATGTCCTCCTCTGTGCCCGAGAGCCTGTTCACCTTCGTGGAGGACGATGCGAGCGTGAAGAAGAAGGTGATGAACACGCTCACGGGCGGGAGGACCACCGTCGAGGAGCAGCGCCGTCTGGGCGGGGAGCCGGACCGGTGCTCGGTCTACCTGCTGAACCTCTTCCACATGGTGGAGGACGATGCGGAGCTGAGAGAGATCTACCGGGCCTGCCGGGCCGGCGAACTCCTCTGCGGACCCTGCAAGAAGGCGACCCTGGAGCGGGTCCGGGCGTTCCTCTCGGACTTCCGGGAGAAGATGGACGCGGTGGAACTCCCGGACGAGGGATGATTCCGATGGACCTGTCACTGAATGAGAAACGGCTTCTTGCCGCCCTGAAAGGCAAAGGGGCGGCAGGCCTTGAGGAGATCGCGGGGAAACTGGGCTCAACGACCGAGGCGGCGCTCCAGTTTGCCCACCTCTGCAGCGGCCGCGATCTCGTGGAGGTGACAAGGGAGGTCCGGACCAGGTACACCCTCACCGACGAGGGGAAGACCTATGCGGGGTCGGGAGGTCTCCCCGAGCGGCAGCTCCTGGAGTCCTTTACCGGACCCATCCCGGTGAAGGACCTGCAGAAGCACCCCATGGCCCGGATCGGCATCGGGTGGATGAAGAAGAAGGGCTGGGTCACCCTCAGGGGAGGTGTCGCGGAGAAGACCGGGAAAGCCCCTCGGGGACCTGACGAGGTGGCCCTCACCTCCCCGGATCCCACCGGGGAGGGTGCCGCCATGCTCGCCGCCCGGGGGCTCCTTGCGCCGCAGGAGACGGTCACGTACCGGGTTGCCCTCACTGCCGCGGGGAAGGCCCTCGTGGAATCCGGCCTGGACCTGCGGGAGGAGGTGGGGACCCTCACCAGGGACATGATCGTTTCCGGTACGTGGCGGGACCTCCCCCTCCGCCGCTACCGGGTGGACACGCCGCCCCGTCGTGTCTACATCGGGAAGATACACCCGTACCAGGGGCTTCTCGAGGAGATGCGGATGATCCTCCTGGAGATGGGGTTCACCGAGCTCTACGGGGACATCGTCCAGTCCGCCTTCTGGAACTTCGATGCCCTCTTCCAGCCCCAGGACCACCCGGCCCGGGAGATGCAGGATACCTTCTACCTGGGCGAGAGGGAACCCCTCCCGCCCGGGGCCGACCGGGTCCGGAAGATGCATGAGAACGGGGGCGGGATCGATTCCACGGGCTGGGGTGGCACATGGGAGAGCGGGAAGGCGGAACAGTGCGTGCTCCGGACCCACACCACCCTCCTCTCCATCCAGCACCTGGCCCTCCACCCCGAACCACCGGTGAAGGCCTTTGCCATCGGCCGGGTGTACCGCCGGGAGGCCATCGATGCCACCCACCTCCCCGAGTTCGAGCAGCTCGAGGGAATCGTCATGGACCGGGGGGTGACCTTCCAGCACCTGCTGGGCTATCTCAGGGAGTTCTACAACCGGATGGGCTTCCCGGAGGTACGGTTCCGGCCCGGCTACTTCCCCTACACGGAACCGTCCGTTGAACCCGAGGTCTTTGTGGAAGGGCTCGGCTGGGTGGAGCTGGGCGGTGCCGGCATCTTCCGGAGGGAGGTGACGGCACCGTGGGGGATAGAGCACCCGGTGCTGGCCTGGGGCCTGGGGGTGAGCCGGGTGGCGATGCTCCGGCTGGGTTTAAAGGATCTCCGGGAACTGTACCGGTCCGACATCGGGTGGATACGGGACACCCCATCGGCAGGGTTCCTGGGCAGGGAAGGGGCCGTGAAACGGTAGGAGACCGGCGCCCGGATTCCTGATCACCGGATATATATAGTTCATGGGAGTATTCCGGAATACGGAGCAGACAGGGGCCTGACAGAACGCCGATGACCACGAAGATCCGGGTGCCCAGCGATGTGTTTGATGTCCTGCAGAGCCTGGATGCCGCCGGGTTCCTGGACATCGCCCGCCGGGAGAAGGAGAAGGGTTTTCTCATTGCCCTCACCCACTGCAAGTTCGAGTTCGAGACCCGGAAGGAGGAGCGGTTCATCCACACCTACGACTGGCTGAAGAAGCACAAGCATGAGTTCTTCTGGGGGATCCTGGACGGGTTCGAGATCGGGGCGTGAGGGGCGGTGCAGGAAGGGGAAGGGTGCCCGATTACCCGGGTGTTCGCGATACAGAGCGGGATTCCTGTCATCGCGATGGGTGTCCTCCTGATTGTCATGGGGCTCGTGGGCTTCCTCTTCCCCCGATCCTTCCCTGCCGATGCGGTGGTGACCCTCCTTTTTTCCGGGTTCGGTATCTTCCTCATCTGGCTGGGGCTCACGAAGTAACGCGGGAGACGTGAATGGGTGTGGAGAACTCCCCGGCACCGGAAGGGGCTGTAACGATCACGGACATGCTCTCGGACCTCCATGCCCAGGACAAGCAGGTCCGTGCCCGGGCTGCCGCAGACCTGGCGGCCCTCGGATCACCTGCCGTCGATCCCCTGGTGGCCACACTCCGGGATCCCCGCTGGGAGGTCCGGTACCGGGCGGCAGAGGCCCTGGGGCAGATCCGGGATCCCCGAGTCTGCCCGGTCCTTACGAGTATCCTCGATGATCCCCGTGACCACGTGCGCTACATGGCGGCCAAGGGGCTGGGTATCCAGCGCTGCCCGGGGGCTGTGGCCGGGCTCTGCAGGGTTCTCGAGGATGAGAACGAGTACGTCCGCAGGATAGCGGCAGGGTCCCTGGCTGCGGTCGGGCACCCTTCGGCAATCCCCTCCCTCCGGGACCGGCTGGTGAGGGAATCCTCCCCGACTGTCCGGGACGCCATCATCCGGGCCTGTCACTCGCTTGTAAAAACACCGCGAACCTGAGTGACCGCGGAGGTTCAGCTGCGGACAGGTCTCACCAGCGGGAGACGATGAGGGTGATGTTATCCGTGCTTCCGCCGGCGACCGCATCCCGGACCAGGAGTCCGGCCGCCTGGGCAGGTTCGTGGTGGAGGGCGATCTGGCGGATCCGTTCCGGCCGGACAAAGTCATGCATCCCGTCAGAGGAGAGGATCAGCACCTTCCCCTTCACGTCCCGCTCGTAGATGTCGGGGAAGGCCCGGCGTTCCAGGCCCAGGGCCTGGGTCAGGATGTTGTTCTGGGGATGCCGGAAGGCGTCCTCCTCGCGCAGCATCCCGGAATCGATCAGCTGCTGGACGAAGCTGTGATCCCGCGTATGCCAGAACGCATCTTTGGTGATCACGGAGGCCCGGCTGTCACCGCAGTTGGCGATGGTGCATCTCCCGCTGGAATGGACGATGGCGGCGATCAGGGTGGTCGCCGAGTTCACCCGGTATTCCTGGTTATAAGCGGCGATCCGGTGGTTGGCCGCCTCAAAGGCCCGGGAGAGGAGGTCGGAGGGGCGCGAGGTGAAGATCAGGCTCCCGGCAATCTCGCGGATCTCGGCGATGGCCTTCGCTGCGGCCACCTCGCCGTGAGCGTGCCCGCCCAGCCCATCGGCCACGCCAAAGATCGCATAGTCCTCCACCCGGGCGGCATACAGGGCGTCCTGGTTCTTCTCCCGCTGGTTCCTCTCCGAGAGCGCGAAAAAGACCGGTTCACCCATGGCCGCCATCCTCCCCGGCCATTGACAACACGTTTACTCCCCCCACGGAAAAATCCTCTGGTTTTCGGGCCGGAGGGAGCTGGGTCCGGGGCTGCCCCACCCCGGCCCTCACCAGAAGTTCTGGGTGGTGTAGTAATACGTGCCGTCGTACGCCACGCCCACACCGAGATTGGAGTACTGGCTCTTCAGGATGTTGGCCCGGTGGCCGGGGCTGTTCATGAAGGCTGTCACGGTGGCCCGGCCGATGCTCTCGGCGTCGTTGTTCACCACGCCGTACCCTATCACGTTTCCCGTGGGCATCTGGTTGATGTTCTCACCGATCCCCTCGGCATACCA
>JAJRDC010000012.1 GCA_028678635.1 Methanomicrobiales archaeon | reverse complement strand
GGCAGGTCTCTGCCTACTACCTGGGCAGGATCACATCCGGGCCGGAACAGGAGATGTACACCTCCCTTCTCGCGGAACTCTCCCGGATCCGGCGCACGGAGGGGCTCAACGAGGATGAGTACCTGGAGCTGATCACGAACTTCATCCAGCAGATCCCCTATGATCCGGATGCACCCCTCTGCCCCCGGACACCCACCCGGGTGATCCGGGACGGCAGGGGCGACTGCGACGAGAAGAGCATGCTCCTCCTTGGCCTCCTCGCCCGCGAGGGATATGATGTGGCCATCCTCCTCTTCCCGGAACAGCACCATGCCACCGCCGGGATCAGGATCACATCGGTGACCTCCCCCTCCTTCCGGACCTTCGGTCCTGCGGGGAAGCTCTACGTGTATGTAGAAACGACCCGTCCCACCCTGGTCGGGATGTACGGGGACGTCTTTGAGAAGGCATCCGTAGTGGCGGCTCCGGTGGGGAACGGCACCACCCGGTACCGGGCCATCAATGACGTGATGTACGTGGTGGGTGTCCAGAAACGGATGGAGGAGCGAATGACCTTCCTCCTGGAGACGCGGGAAACGGACCTGCAGGAGATACTCCATCTGGAGAGCCGGCTCACCGAGGGGAGTTATGACTCCCGGGAAGAGTACGATGCCGATATTGCCCGTTACTCCTGGCTGGTCGCCACCTACAACCAGATGGGGAAAGACTTCACCGCCATCCAGGCCGTTCACCGGTTTCTCCTGGACCACCAGTACGACAGGGCAGGCTGCAGGGCCAGGATCGAGAACGGCAAGGTGGATGAGTACCTGTAAGGGAAACCGCTCCGGTGGTCGCGGGGCCCGGGAAATCGCGGGGAGGAGACAGGGTGGCTTCCCCGGGGTACCCCCGCGATCGCCCATGTTTCACATTTTTTTTCGGGTCCGAACCCCCCGTTTCTCACAATTTTTGTTCCATATTCTGAAAAAAGAGAACATATCTATTTGATAATTTACGAAAAGAATCATAAGAAATAAATACTAGTGATGAAAATACTTCTTTATCCCAACCATGACCGAAACCCATATCCGGATCCTGCAGGTGGCGCTGCTCGCACCGCCCGCGGCGGCCCTGGGCTTTGCCAGGGGAGTTGAGGTGACGTTCGCCCACGGGATGCTTGCCGGCGCGCTCATGTGTGCATTCATTGTGGCCGCCATCCTTGTCTGGGGATTTCTCATGGGTGACCTCTTCGACTCGGTCCGGGAGCGGCAGGCGGCGAGGGCAGCTGCCCCTCGGTACCAGAAGAGGATCACGCCGGACAGCCTCTGAGAGCCTGTTCCCCGGATGAACCCCCGAAAGGGGGGACTCTCTCTTTTTTCGTATCTTCTCTCATCATCATGTTCCCTGGATGATGAGTGGGGACCGGGATATCCGGGGGTACGAATCCATGCCCCTGCCCCTCTGTGGACCCTTAGTAACCTCTCTCCCTCCACCACGCGGCAATCGCACCCCCGGATGCAATCCACCCGTTCTTCTCAGACGCCAGGGCCAGGAGCTTCCGGTAGATCCGGAGATGGGTCCGGTGGGCCGCGCTCATGAAAATGGGAGTATGGAAGAGAACCGTCATCACCCCGCGGCATGCCGCCACGCGATCCATGAGGGTTGCCAGGCGCTCCCAGAGGTCGGGGGGAGTGGAGAGCGCCTGGCTCTGGTCCATCATGCACAGCGGGATCTCGAGCAGGTTCATCTCCCTCCCGGTCCGGAGGTCCACGGGACGGAACGGGTGGCACATTCCGTTCCTGAACCCGGGGGTGTCGGGGTAGCCGAGGGTGGTGTCGTACAGGAAGCCTGCCTTCTCGAGGCATGACCATGTGTCCGGGACCCGGATCCTCAGGAAATGGTTCCGGTACCCGTGGACCAGCGCCTGGAGTGCCGCCTCCAGCCGGGCCTTCTCCTCGCGGATGGCCGATTCGTCGGTGTAGGAATAGTATCCCCCATGCACGCCCACCTCCCAGCCCCGGTCCCGTATCTCGCCCAGCTCTGCTGCCAGGTCCTCGATGTGGTACCGGAACCGGAAGGGATCCCGCTCGGTGGCCATGAAGTAGAAGGATGACGTGCCCCCGTACTCCCCTTCCAGGTCCATGATAGCAGCGAAATCACGGTAGGTGCGGGGGAACCAGGGGAGTCGGGGACCCTTCTCTTCGCCGCGGAGAAGGGAGGGGAACCGGGTGATGGCTGAGGTGAGGCTCTGGACCACGTGGGACCGGGTGGGGACGACCTCGTCCACGTCATGGGTCAGGCAGAGGGCAAAGTCCCGCCCGTCCGGATACTCCGGTGCAAAGCCGTGCTCCACCAGGAACTCGGAGACCAGAGGGCGTCCTAACTCCTGCCCGCCGCCCGGGGGTGGAGGGAACCGCCCGTGCCGGTCCAGGAGAGGGGATCCATATTCTTCTCTCCGGGTATAGAGGTCCCACAGCCGCGGGCTGGCCTGGAGAAGCAGCTTCAGATCATCCTTCATGGGTACCTCCCGGGAGGGAAAGGAACGGCGGGGGAAACCGCCGAAAGATACGTCTTCCTCCCCGGGTTTAACGGTATCGATCAGGGCCGGGAAGGGGGTATTCCCCCGGGCCCCTCACTGCCGGCACCGATCCGGTCCCGATGGATGAGGAGAAGAGCGGCTCCTGCAAGGGAGACCGCAGCGAGCATTAGGTCACCGGCAGGATCAACCATTCCTGCCAGGAAGGCGGTGGGTAGGCCCAGAATACCCGCGATGGCGGCCACAACCCCCGTGGCAGCCAGGAGGATGATCACCCAAGGGAAGATCCGCCGGGCAACGGGTGCCGGGTCCCAGCCGGTCCATGCGGTGATCCATTCTTGGAAGATAAGGGCTGAGAGCAGCAGGATGGCGGCGAAAAAGATCCACTCGGAAAGGGAGGTTACCTCGGCCGCCGACTGGATGCCCACGTACCCCTCGCCCCCGCAGTGGCAGTCCACGAGCGGCCCCCGCAGGGGGTAGAGCCATGTGACCGTGTCCCGCCAGGGCAGGTCCATTACCTGGTGGAGCAGCATTGCTGCGGGAAAGAGGAAGACCAGGCCGTCCCGGGAGTACAGGGAGAGGGCTGTAACCACCGCGAGCACGAGGATCCACGCGAGCAGCGTGTGGCCGAAAGTCCGGAAGATTGACGCGGGATCCGTGAGGAGGAGGGCCATGGGCTTGTCCAGGAGATCGGCGAAGAGGGAACCTGCCACGGCAATGAGGACCGCGGGGGGAATGCGCGGGGGGCGGGCGAGGGCTATCCCGAGCACCATCCCGGCGAAGACGTGGCAGAGGAGGAACATCACGCATCCTTCTCTCGTGATCCCACATGAACCTTGAGGTGATCATTGAAACGTTTCAGAGATATTATCGTCAGGGACCGCCTAGCACTGTCACGCATCTCCCTCCTGCAGCAGGGCATTCCCAAAAGCAGGAGAGGAAACACACGGAGCATCCCCTTGGTCCGCGATTTCACCCTTGCCAAGTACCGGGAGCTGATCCGCTGCCTCCGGGATCACGGGTACTCCCTGAAGACACTTGCTGACCACCTCGGCCAGGCGGACAGGGAAGAGAACCGGGTGGTGATCCTCCGGCACGACGTGGACATCAGCCCTGCGGTCGCCCTGCGGATGGCGGGGCTGGAACGGGACCTGGATATCCGGGCCAGCTACTACTTCCGCCATCCTGCCACCTTCCACCCCCCCACGATCCGCGCCGTGACCGGACTGGGGCACGAGGTGGGGTACCACTACGAGGTGCTCACGACAACCCGGGGGGACATGGATCAGGCGATCCGCCTGTTCGGCGAGAAACTGGCGGCCTTCCGGGAGGTCTGCCCGGTCGAGACCGTTGCCGCCCATGGCGGGTCCCGGTTTGACCAGGACACCCGGGAGATCTGGAACCGGCGCCGGCTCCAGGACTTCGGCCTCCGGGGTGAGGCGTACCTGTCGATCCCCGGCTTCCTCTACTTCTCGGACACCGGCCGGACCTGGAGCCCCACAGGCAAGGTCCGGGACAGCATCCCCGGGGGGCGGCCGGTGCCGGAGCAGGTGAGGACCACAGACGACCTGATGGCATGGGTGGGATCGGCGGGAGAACCGCGGCTTGCCCTGAACGTGCACCCCGAGCGATGGGCTGACGGGATGGGCGAGGAGATCATCACCATCGGGCAGGACCTGGTGTATAACCTGGTAAAGCGGGGGGTCCGCGGGGTAAAGACCCTGGGATCAGGCCGGGCAGCGAAAAAGGGACAGGAGGGGTGAGCGGTGCCCACCATCGGGAGGGATGTGCCGGAGGCGGCGTGGCGGGCCTTCGTGGACTCGGTTGACGGGGACCTGTGGTACACCCCGGAGTGGACCCGGTTCCTGGAACAGACCTTCGGCTATCCCAGGTACCACCTCTTTGCCACCGGTCCGGACGGTGTCGTGACCGG
>JAJRDC010000325.1 GCA_028678635.1 Methanomicrobiales archaeon | reverse complement strand
AGAGTGCCTGGAGACGCTGGGGATCGATGCGCTCGCGTCCATGTGACCCGCTGAAACGCCAGGGCTACCAGTTCGTCACCCCCGGTTCCAGCGCCGCTGTGAAGCCCTGCCTCTGGTGCGTGAAGGCCCTGAAGGGAGGCGATCAGTGCTACAAGCACCAGTTCTACGGCATCGAGAGCCACCGGTGCGTGCAGATGACCCCCACCCTCCGGTGCACGCAGAGGTGCCTTTTCTGCTGGAGGTCCTTCGAGCACGAGCCCGCGGAGGATGAGGAATGCACGCCGGACCTGATCGTGGAGCGCCTGGCAGCCCTCCAGAAGCGGGCCCTCTCCGGCTACAAGCCGGTGGCGGGGGTGACCCCGGAGCGGTTCCGGGAGGCGCTCGCCCCCCGGCACGTGGCCATCTCCCTCTCGGGCGAGCCCACCCTCTACTCCCGGCTTTCGGAGCTCGTGGACCTGCTGGACGCCCGCGGGTACACCACGTTCCTCGTCTCCAACGGGACCCGGCCGGAGGTGCTGGCCCGGTGCCGCCCTTTCCAGCTCTACGTCTCCCTGGCTGCCCCGGATCCGGAGACCTACCAGAGGCTCTGCCGGCCGAAGGAGGAGGGTTCCTGGGAACGGCTCCAGGAGACCCTGCACCTGCTGGGGAACCGCCGGTCGGCCATCCGGATCACCCTGGTCCGGGGCTGGAATGACCACTCCCCGGAGCGGTACGGGGCCCTCCTCCAGGGGTCCGGGGCCCGGTTCGTGGAGGTGAAGGGATACATGTATCTGGGATACAGTAGAACACGATTGCAGAGGGAGCACATGCCGGAGCACGGGCACGTGAGAGCATTTGCCGAGACGCTGCAGGAGCACGCGGATTACCGGATCCGGGAGGAGAACCTGGCCAGCCGGGTCGTCTGCATGGAGCGGGTGGCATGAAGTTCGATCCATCGGAGTGGAAGGAGCGGTCCCGGAAGGACTTCGAGGGCACCTGGCACGCGGGGCCCGGCGTGCTCTCCCCCACGGGTTCCGATGATCGTTACCCCCGGCTCCGGTTCGGCAGGGGGAAGGCCCATCCTGTCTTTGACACGATCCGCAGGCTCCGGGAGACCTACCTTTCCCTGGGGTTTGACGAGGCCGAGAATCCGGTGATCGTGGACGAGCAGGACGTATACCGGCAGTTCGGCCCCGAGGCCATGGCAGTGCTCGACCGGGTCTTCTACCTGGCAGGTCTCCCCCGCCCCAACATCGGGATCCCCCGTGACCGGCTGGATGCCATCGGAAACATCCTTGGCCGGCCGGTCACCCCTGAGGCCGAAGCAGCACTCAAGGAAACATTCCACGGCTACAAGAAGGGAACCATCGACGGTGACGACCTGGTCCACGCCATTGCCGTGGTCCTCTCTGCCGATGACGCCACCGTCGTCAGGATCCTGGACACCGTCTTCCCCGAGTTCCGGTCCCTCTCGCCCGAGGCCACCCGGCGCACCCTGCGCAGCCATATGACCAGCGGCTGGTTCCTCTCACTTTCCGCCTGCTGGCAGCACCGGCCCCACCCCATCCGGCTCTTCTCCGTGGACCGCTGCTTCCGCCGGGAACAGGAGGAAGGGCCCACCCGGCTCATGACCTATCACTCGGCGTCGTGCGTGGTGGCGGGGGAGGACGTGACGAACGACGTGGGCATGGCCGTCTCCGAGGCACTCCTCTCGGCCTTCGGCTTCACGGACTTCCAGTTCCGTCCCGACGAGAAGCGGTCCAAGTACTACATGCCCGGTTCACAGACGGAGGTCTACGCCCGCCACCCGGCGCGGGGATGGGTGGAGGTGGCCACCTTTGGCATGTACTCGCCGGCAGCCCTCGGCGAGTACGGGATCGGGATCCCGGTGATGAACCTTGGCCTCGGCGTGGAGCGCCTGGCCATGATCCTGCATGCATCAGACGACCTGCGGATGCTCTCCCATCCGCAGTTCTTCCCGGTGAAGCTGACGGACCGGGAGATCGCAGCAGCGGTGCACCTGAAGGAGGAGCCCGTGACTCCCGAAGGCAGGCGGCTCGCCCTGGCCATAAGGGAGACGGCATCAGTCCACGCCAGCTCCCCCGGCCCCTGCGCCTTCCCTGCCTGGGAGGGGAACCTGGGCGCGCACCATGTCGCCGTGTCTGTCGAGGAACCGGAGAGCAATACCAGGCTCTGCGGCCCTGCCTGCGGGAACGAGGTCTTCGTGCACCAGGGCGCTGTCCTCGGTATCCCGGACAACGAAAAGTGGGCGCAGGTCCGGAAGGAGGGGGTCTCCACCGGGATCACGTACCTGGAAGCCGTCGCCGCCCTGGCCGCCGCCCGGATCGAGGAAGCCGCTGCCTGCGGGAAGCCGGTCACCGTCCAGGTGAAGATGGCGAAACTCCCGAGCGATATCAACCTCCGGATCGCGGACCACGCGATGCGCTTTATCACCGACTCCAAGAAGAAGGTGGACGTGCGGGGGCCGGTCTTCCTCACGGTGAAGGCGGACGTGAAAGGCGAAGAATAGGCGGGCGACCGCCTCTCGATCGGCACCTTCCGCCCTCTTTTGATCGGGACAATACCTGCAGCCGCGAGGCGGTCCCTGTCCGGTTCGGGCAGTGGACAAAGTAAAGGTATTTCATCTAACCTGCCTCGGGACGAAAAAACGGTACATCCTTGCATAACCTGGGAAATTGGACGCATTCCGAGTTCCATTTCGTGTGGTTCTCCTGACTCGTAAACATTATGTGTTTATCAAAAGTGATTTAATGGCTAATAGAAGCAATCAGACCTTTACTATCCTTTAATAAACTATGAAAGTAGTTTAAAGTTTATTTTCAAAAATAGCAATCTATAAATATCATTAAAATTATATTATGGAATTGTTCCGGGAACCGGCCATGATGTTCAGCCGAATGGTGCTGTCATGATTCCTGATTTCAGCGATTCCTACGGCACCCGATGCGGCGATCTCATAGCCGGGGATTGCCGTCGCGGACAATCCAGTTCCCTCATGTCCCTCCCCGTGGTACTGCTGATCTCCTTCCTCCTGGTCATCCTCCCCGCCGTCGCACCCCCGGCGTCAGCTGCGGTGACACCGATCGCAGCCTTCACCGCGACCCCGGTCTCCGGGCCTGTTCCGCTCACCGTCCAGTTCATTGACCGGTCCACCAACT
>JAJRDC010000160.1 GCA_028678635.1 Methanomicrobiales archaeon | reverse complement strand
CCCTCACCTATTATGATTCTCCGGGTGAAGGGATGGGTATGCAGTGGGCCCTCCTCTCTGTCTGGGAGAAACGCGGCATCGCGGAACTGGGCCGGGCTCTGGCCCGGAACGGGGTACAGATCCTCTCTTCGGGTGGTACCGGGAAGGTCCTCGCAGCAGCCGGGGTCCCGTTCACCGAGGTGGCAGCCTATACCGGCGCCCCCGAGATGATGGATGGCCGGGTGAAGACCCTCCACCCGAAGATCCACGGGGGCCTCCTGGGCCGCCGGGGTACCGACGATGCTGTGATGGAAGCCCACGGGATCCGGGGAATCGACCTCCTGGTGGTGAACCTGTATCCCTTCGGACAGATGGCTGCCCAGGGGCTGGACCTGGAACACCTGGTGGAGTTCATTGATATCGGGGGGCCTGCCATGATCCGGGCGGCGGCGAAGAATTTCCGTAACGTGGCCGTTATCGTGGACCCGGAGGATTACCCCGCGGTGATCAGGGCCGCGGAGTCCGGAGGGTTCTCGCCGGAGGAGCGCCTCCGCTGGGCAAAGAAGGCCTTTGCCATGACCGCGGCCTACGATGCCGCCATCAGCAACCACCTGCATGCCCTGGGAGCCCGGTTTCCTGACGTATACACCGTGCAGTTCCGGAACGGCCGCCCCCTCAGGTACGGCGAGAACCCCCACCAGCAGGCGGAGGTGTACGGGGGGGCAGGGATCGCCGGCCAGGTGCCGCTGCAGGGGAAGGAGATGTCGTACAACAACTACCTGGACCTCTCAGCTGCGGTCGCCCTGCTCCGGGAATTCAATGAAACGGCCGCTGTCTGCGTGAAGCACAACAACCCCTGCGGTGTGGCAGTGGGGGGCGATTTGCACCCCACCTACGTCGAGGCCCGGGAGGCGGACCCGGTCTCTGCCTACGGGGGGATTGTGGCCCTGAACCGGGAGGTGGATGGAGAGACGGCAAAGGAGATCTGCAGCACCTTCATCGAGGTGGTCATCGCCCCGTCCTATAGCGTAACAGCCCTCGCGGAGATGAAGCGGAAGGAGAATATGCGGGTCCTCACGCTCCCGGCTCCTGACCCGTCATGGGAGATCCGGACCATCGACGGCGGGGCCCTGGTCCAGCAGACCCCCGAGTACCGGGAGCACTGGAAAGTGGTCAGCGAACGGGATCCCACCGCCGGTGAGCTGGAAGCGCTCAGGCTCGCCTGGAAGGTCTGCACCCACACCCGGTCCAATGCCATCGTGTATGCAGACCGGACCCGGACCCTGGGGATCGGGGCAGGACAGACAAGCCGGGTGGATGCGGCGAAGATCGCCATCCAGAAGGCCCGCCAGCCCCTGAAGGGATCTGCAGTGGCATCGGACGGGTTCCTGCCATTCCCTGACACCCTGGAGGAGGCGGCAGCGGCGGGGGCGACCGCTCTCGTCCAGCCCGGGGGATCGATCCGGGATGCTGACGTGATCGCTGCCGCGAACCGCCTGGACGTTGCCATGATCTTCACCGGGACCCGGCACTTCCGGCACTAGCGGGGCACGCGATAGCTCCGGGAGGAATCACAGGCAGGACGGGACCCAGCCCTACCGGGATGACAGGATCCGGCAAGTCTCTTCTGCCCCCCCTGTCTGTACTCCGGAAGAAAAGGGCGGGGGATTACTTCGTAACCGTCAGGGTCAGCCGGTACCGGTCCGGCGGGATATCCACACCCTCCATAGGATAGGGCTGGAGGCTGTGGGTGAGCGTGTAGTCACCGAAGGATTCCTGCGAATCACCTGAAAGCCCCGGCTGGATCAGCACCAGCGAACTGCGGGTGCCCTCATGGAGAATGCTGACACGGCTCCTGGCCTCACCGGCCCAGACGCAGACAACCCCTTGGGGACAGCGGCTGTCCCCGGTCACTTCTTCGAAGGTGATGACCAGATCTTCCCCCGCGATCCTGGCGCTCTGGCTGATACCGAGTGTGAACGTTTCGCCAATCCCAACGGCGAGCTTCCCCGGGTTGGTGGTGCATCCCGTGACCAGGATGGAGAGCACCAGGACTGACACCAGGATCCACCGGAACATTGAGATGATCCCCGCCATCTCTCCCATGTACCCTCTCCTTCTTCGTATAATTTTCCCTGGCAGGTCCATGGATACGGCAGGGGGAGATCTTCCCACCGTACCGAAATTCGCAAAATTTCTGCCAGAAAATAAAATCCGCAAATCATGAATTCATGCTTTGTTTGAAAAAAGCAATGTAGTTTGAAGACTTTAAGAGTTAATTATTTATACAATGAAAGAAAGACACCCGTACGGTGAAAACCATGGATATCGGTAATACCCTCTCTGAATCGCTGGAATATGCCAAGGAGGCCGTCTGGGGGAAGTGGGTGAGATGGCTCCTGCTCCTCGTCTGTGTCATCATCTTCCCGCTGATCTACGGGTACCAGCTGGAGGTGTACCGGGGCAAGAAACCGGCCCCCGAGCTGACCGGATGGGGCAAACTCTTCATTGACGGGATCAAGTACCTGGTGATCACCATCGTCTACATGATCCCGGTGATCCTTGCTGCCATTATCTTCTTCATCCCGGTAGTCGCCGTCTTCAGGAATCCGTCCCCGCAGGCGATCATGGCGGCGTGGGCCACGGTTGCCGGGGGAATCGTTTTCCTCATCATCCTGGCCTGCATCCTGGCCCTCTTCGCTTACATCGGCGTGATCCGGTTCGCCCGCACGGGCAGCATGGGCGAGGCCTTCAACTTCGGGGCCATCGTTTCGCAGATCGGGA
>JAJRDC010000129.1 GCA_028678635.1 Methanomicrobiales archaeon | reverse complement strand
GCGCTTCACGTCGATGATGTCGGCGGCCAGCGATCGGGCCGCCTCCTCGAGAGAGCTCGGGCTGACGAGCAACCGCATGGATCATGGTGTAACGTAGATCTTAATAGTGGTTGCGATAAGGGTGGTTCGCCACGATTCCGGTGAACCGGGGGGACAGGCGTTTCCCGTGTTTCGCAGGATTCCGGAGTAGAGGCAGGGGTCCGGAGCGACCCCCGGGGCAACCTCCATGTGGGTTGAGGGACCACGGGAAAGGGAGAACCGGCAGGTGATGCTGCGTGGGTGATCGTGAGGGACGGGAGTACTGCTGCAGGGGGATGGAGGAGTTCGCGCTGGGACGCTACCGCGAATCGCAGGAGATACTGGACCAGGCCCTCTCCGGTCAGCCCGGACTCCGCCGGGCATGGCTCGGGAAGGCAGCGGGATACCAGCGGATGGGATTCTTCCAGCGGGCCCTTGACTGCTGCCAGAAGGTCATCGATACGGACCCCCTCCAGGTGGATGCCTGGTTCTTCCGGGGCCTGGTGCTGTACCAGATGGGCCGGTACAACGAGGCCATGCCGTGCCTGGACCAGGTCATTGCCTCCCGGCCCGACCACCTGGAGGCATGGTACGCCCTGGGGAACTGCTTCTACTACCAGGGGGAGTACGATGAGGCGATCCGGTGCTACGATCACATCATCGGGATCGAGCCGGCATATCCCAAGGCATGGTACAACAAGGGGGTCGCGCTTGCCGATACACGGCAGTACCAGGACGCCCTGGCCTGCTACCGGGAATGCGACAGGCTGAACCCCGGTGTCGGGGTGGTGGCCACGAACACGGGTGTCGCGCTCGCAGGCCTTGGCCGGTTCGAAGAGGCCGTCGAGTCCTTCGACCGGGCCATCACGCTGAATCCCCACGATATCACGCCGTGGAACAACAAGGCGGCGGCCCTCCGGCGGCTGGGGAGGGACGCGGAGGCGGATGCCTCCACCGAGAAGGTACGGGAACTGGCCATGGGGCGCCACATCCCCTGGCTCTTCTAGCGGGACCCGGGTACCTCCATCGCCATCATTGATATGCCGGAAAGGCAACCTCTCCCCCATGGAGCTGGTGCTGGCCCTGGATCTCATGGGGGGGCAGGTGGTCCACGGCGAGAAAGGGGACCGGGCATCGTACCGGCCGCTGCGGTCGTGCCTCGTCACCACCGCGGATCCCATCCCTGTCATCGGGGCGATCCGCCCACGGTTCCTCTACCTGGCAGACCTGGACCGGATCGGGGGCAGGGAGTCCCATGACCGGACCATCCTGGACTGCGCGGGGCTCGTGGACCGGTGCTACGTGGACCGCGGGTGCCGGGATCCAGCCGACCTCCTCCGGCACCCGAAGGTCGTGAACGTGGTGGGCACCGAGACGGCAGGTGCCGACCTGTCGCGGTACCGGGGCGCATTCCTGTCGGTGGATGTGAGGCATGGCAGGGTCATTCCCTCCGGCCAGGAACCGGTCCCCTTCCTCTGCCAGGCGGCCGGACTCTCCTTTGACGGCTGTATCCTCCTGAACCTGGGGGCCGTAGGGACCGGGCGGGGTCTGCCGCCCGACGTGGAGAAGCTCCGGGCCGCCTACCCCGGCCGCCTCTTCTGGGGCGGAGGCATCGCGGGCCCCCGGGACCTGGAACGGCTGGAACGGGCCGGCTACGACGGGGCCATCCTAGCCACGGCCCTGCACCGCGGTGCTATCCCCGTGGAATGGATCCGGAGGGGTGCCCCATGCTGATCACCATCGAGGGCATCGATGGGAGCGGGAAGTCCAGCCTGGTGGAGGGCCTGAAGCGGGAGCTCCCTGACCTCTCGCCCCTCTTCACCCGGGAGCCCGGCGCCACCTGGGTGGGGGACCAGGTGCGGCGGGCCATCGCCGAACGGGTGGATCCCGTGACGGAAGCCCTCCTCTTTGCGGCGGACCATGCCGCCCACCTGGCGACGGTGGTGGGGCCGGCCCTTCGCGACGGGGGCCTCGTTATCTCGGACCGGTACACCGACAGCCGCTACGCGTACCAGTCGGTGATGCTGGACGGGGTCCTCACGGAACCCCTGGACTGGCTCCGGGCGGTCCACGCCGGCTGGACGATCCCCCCTGACCGCACGTTCCTCCTGGTCCTCCCTGTGGAAGAGGCCCTGGCACGGCTCCCTGACAGCCGGGCCAGGGAACACTTTGAGGAGGAGGAGATCCTCTCCCGGGTGCAGGCCCGGTACCTGGCCCTGGCCGAGGAGGAGCCTGCCCGGTTCGTGGTCATCGACGCCATGGGGGAACAAGGGGAGATCTGCCGGTTCGTGGCCGGCGAGATCAGGGCGCTCGCCGGATCGCGACGACGGCATCGCCGATCGTGACCACGTCCACGGCGGCGCCTCCGATACGGTAGGCAAAGACCGGCGAGAAGGATCCGGGCGGCACCGGTACCTCTTCGTGCCCGATCCGCACGGTGGCCGGTGGATGCTCCAGCTGCTCAGGAGGCAGGGCCTTCACCGCCTCCATGAACGCCCCCGCCTGCTTCCGCAGCGCAGGGCCGATGACGGCCCGCTGGAACTTCACTTCCTTTACCACCCGTTCCAGCCGGGGGGTCTCCGTCCGCCACTCCACGGCGGCATTGAGGGCCCTTCCCAGGTCGCCGGCATCATCCAGGGGATACGGGCCATAGATGGTGAGGGACCCGAAGGGGGCGTTCAGGGCGAGACCCTGCTCGTGCTTGTACCGGCGCAGCTCGGAGACGAGCCGCACCAGCCGGTCCCCGTCCCCCGCAGCCACCGCGTCGGAGAACGAGAAATCCGCCCAGTGAGAGAGGTGGATCGAACCCCTGGCAGGGGCCAGGATGTGGTGCACCTCCTCAGCAAAGTGGGGGAGGAAGGGGGCCAGCATCCGGGAGAGGGCGTCCAGTGTCACGGCCAGCGCCCTGGCCGCTCCCGCACGCCCTTCCCCTTTCGTGTAGAGCCGGCCCTTGGCCAGCTCGATGTACTCATCGGCAAGAACGTTCCAGGAGAACTCCCGGATCGCCCGGAGGGCCCGGTCGAACTGGTACTCCTCCATGGCCCGGGTCACCTCCTCCACGGTGGCCGAGAGGCGGGTGAGGAGCCACCGGTCAGCGAGGGCCGTGACCGGGGTGGCATCCGACCTAGCGGCATCGTCCAGCTGCAGGAGGGCGAACCGGGCGATGTTCCAGAGCTTGGTCTGGAACCGGGAGGCGGCGATCACGTCGTTCCAGTTGAACATGATGTCGGATCCCGTGGCAGCGCCGCCGGCCCCCCACTGGCGGAAGGCATCTGCGCCGTACTTCACCAGGATCTCCTCGGGGGCGATGATGTTGCCCCGGCTCTTGGACATCTTGAACCCGTCCTCCCCCAGTACCATCCCGTTCACGAGGATCGCATCCCAGGGCTTCAGGCCGGTGAGGGCCACCGAGCGGAGGATCGTGTAACAGGCCCAGGTCCGGATGATGTCGTGGCCCTGCGGCCGGAGCTGGGCCGGGAAGAGCGGGGAATTCCCCTTCCCGTCCCAGCCGGTCACGTGCAGGACGGAGATGGAGGAGTCCATCCAGGTGTCCAGCACGTCCTCCTCGCCGACAGCGGTGTCCCGGGCGCCGCAGGAAGGGCAGGGCTCCTTCGGCTGCTCCCGGGTCGGATCGACAGGCAGGTCCTCCTCACGGGGAAGGATGATGGCGTTGCACTTCCGGCAGGACCAGGCAGGGATGGGGGTGGCAAAGATCCGCTGCCGGGAGATACACCAGTCCCACTCCATCTGGGTGACCCAGTTCTCCAGGCGGATGAACATGTGCTCCGGGATCCAGGAGATCTCCCGGGCTGCCTCCAGGATCTCGTCAGGCTTCACCCTGACGAACCACTGCCGGCCTGAGAGGATCTCGATGGGAGTTTTACACCGCCAGCATGTCCCCACCCGCTGTTCCAGCGGGTGCTGGCCCTTCAGGATCCCCTGGTCCTTCATGTCCCCCACGATGGCGGCCCGGGCCTCCTCCACCCGCCTCCCCTCGTACTTGCCGGCGATGGAGGTCATCCTTCCCCGGCGGTCGATGGCCTTCCGGAGGGGGAGGTTGTGCTGCTTCCACCAGTGCACGTCCTGCTTGTCGCCGAAGGTGCAGATCATGACAGCGCCGGTGCCGAAGGACGGGTCCACCGCCTCGTCCCGGATCACCGGCACCCGGTGGCCGAAGAAGGGCACCAGGAGGTCCCGCCCTTCCAGCCCCCGGTACCGTTCGTCACCGGGGTGAACGGCCACGGCGACACACGCGGCCAGGAGCTCCGGCCGGGAGGTGGCGATCTCGACCCCGTCGAAGTCAAAGTGGTGGAGGGTGGTCTTCCGGTCGTCGTAGGTCACCTCGGCATACGCGATGGCCGTCTCGCACCGCGTGCAGAAGTTCACCGGGTGCTCCGACTGGTAGATGTAGCCCCTGGCAAACATCTGGAGGAAGGACTTCTGGGTCTTTGTATAGTACTCCGGGAGCATGGTGATGTACTCGTGGGACCAGTCGGTGGAGAACCCCAGCCCCCGCATGGTGGTGCGCATGAGGGCGATGTTTTTCGCCGTCAGATCCCGGCACATCCTCCGGAACTCCTCCCGGGAGACATCGTTCTTGGTGATGTGGTGGATCTCTTCCACCTTCACCTCGGTGGGAAGCCCGTGGCAGTCCCACCCCTGGGGGAACATGACATTGTACCCCCGCATCCGCTTGTATCGGGCAATGAAGTCAATGTAGCACCAGTTCAGCGCGTTTCCGATGTGGAAGTTCCCGGTCGGGTACGGGGGTGGGGTGTCGATGATGTAGCGGGGTTTGTGCGAGGCCGGGTCAAAGTAGAAGTCCTGGTCCCGCCAGGCCCGCTGCCAGCGCCCCTCCACCTCGCGGAAATCGTACTGCGTGGGAATCTCGGGTCTTTCTGCCATCCTTGCGGCAAGCGTTGTCACTGGGAGAAAATATACCTCTCGCAAACGATCCCCGCCGTAAGAGGCGGGGGGATGGGGGCCGGCTACCCGAAAGGCTCTTCCATCCCGCCAACCGATCAGCTAGGAGATGCGGGCCGGATCGTGGGTGGCCATCCCCCTGACCATCGCCTTTGTACTTGCGGCCCCCTACCTCCAGCCGCCCGTGATCCTTTCCATCCTTTTGATCCTCTTCTCCGCCCTCCTCTTCCTGATCCGGGGAACCAAGTCCGCATCCATCTCCCTCGCGGTCCTGGCCATTCTCTATGCACCCGGGTGGCTCCCCCTCTTTGCCCTGCTCCAGGCGGTGGCCATCGTGGTCTTCGGCGAGATTGCCTACCGGGCGGCGAGACCCGGGCTCCACCCCCATTTCCTGTACTTTTCCGGTGCGGTCGCCGGTTCCCTCCTGGTCATGCTGGCCATGGGGCAGTTCGAACCCCTGGTGGGGCTCATCGGCGTCATCGTGGCCATGCTCATCAAGACAGCGCTCAAAAACCGCAGCGACGTCCTCATGGTGGAGAGCCTGGGTGTGGCCATGGCCACCTGGCTCTTCATGGACCTGGCCTACCAGGTCCCCCTCAGGAACCTGGCCTTCGCGGCCCTCGTGGCATTCGCCTTCGGGTACGTGGCCTACCGGCTCCGGGTCGCGGATCTCTCCGGCCTCTTCTCGGGAGCCCTCATCGGGA
>JAJRDC010000226.1 GCA_028678635.1 Methanomicrobiales archaeon | reverse complement strand
CTTCCCATGCCTTGAAATAGGATCGGGAAGAGACGATTCACCCATCGCATGAGCCTCAGGGGTATCCTGGATCTCACCCGGCCGGTGAATGCCGTTGCCGCGGGACTCGGCGCACCGGTGGGGTACCTGGTGGCCACCGGGACACTGACCACATCCGTCCTTTTCCTGGTGGCAGGGGCGGGGCTCATCACCGCGGCGGGGAACGCCATCAACGATTATTTCGATACCGACATTGACCGGATCAACCGGCCCGACCGCCCTATCCCCTCCGGCCGGGTCACACGCCGGACAGCTCTCGTGGTTTCGGGTATCCTGTTTACCGCAGGTATCCTGGCCTGCATCCCTGCCGGGACCCTCTGCCTGGCCGTCGCGCTCGTCAACACGCCCCTCCTCGTCCTGTATGCGGCCCGGTTGAAACGGGTCCCGGTGGCCGGAAACATGCTCGTGGCCTACCTCTCGGGGTCCCTGTTCCTCTTCGGGGGAGCCCTCGCCGGCCCGGAGGGTATCTTCCGCACGATGCCCCTCTTCCTGATCACGTTCCTGGCCATGATGGCCCGTGAGATCCTGAAGGGGGCAGAGGATCTGGAAGGGGACCGGGCCTTCGGTGCCGTGACGATCCCGGCCCTCATCGGGGTGCCCCGATCCTCCTGGCTTGCCTTTGCCTGTGCCGCGGGGGCAGATCTCGTAAGCCTCCTTCCCCTGCTCCCCTGGTGGTCCCCCCTCTACCTGGTCTCCATCGCGGTCCCGGATCTTCTGATCCTTGGCGGGGCCGGGAGGGCAGCGGGATGCAGCGATGGGCCGTGTGTCCGGTCATCGCAGGCCACAACGATCCTGAAGGCCGGCATGTTCCTCGCCCTCGTGGTCATCTGCGGGGCAGCCCTGGCCACGCCATGATGAGAACCGGGTTCTCTTCATGCGGAAAGCTATAAATACCGGATACGACTATCCTCTCCGTGGTGCCCTGCAGGGGCTGATGAGCCGGCAGGGGAAAGACGGACTACTCTCTCCCGTGGAATGGGCGTGTGTCCCTGGCTGTACCACGAATCTCGCCTTTCAGGTCACGCACGGGGACGATGAACCTCCAGGCCAGCATCGTTCTCCACCAGTGAAGACGCGGAATTTCTCTCCCCGACCGTACCAGAGCGGAAGCGTTCCCAGGATCCTCCTGCAGGTTGCACGGACGTGAGGAATCCGAATACCAGGAGTGGTGGAGAGTTCCGGCCCGGGGGATACCCGAGCCCCACGGTCCGGAACTACCGTATGTACTGGTGGAGAGGGAAGGGTCTGGGAGACGTGCTCCTCCCGCTGCTGGCAACCGTTCTCTTGCTGGCCGGGACTGGCGTTGTGGGTGTGGCCAGGGCCGGTTCCGAATCTGAATCGTCCTTCAAGATTGATGTGGGTATTTTTTTGGATGTCAATCCCACGAACAATCCTATCCACGAGGACCCGGGCGACCTGCAGGAGTTCCAGTTTGACGTGAGATATGTGGTGACGAGAACCCCGCTCTGCACCATCCTCGGTCCGCTGCCCACGGACACCGGAGAGATCGGGCGCTTTACCGCGTGGCAGGGAAACACCGTCCAAGTGCCGAAAGTCGCAGGCCAGGCCGGGGATCACATCATTGATTATTGCGTGTTGCCCCTCCCCCTTGTGGGGTACTCGTATCCGGCGGATGATACCTGTCTCGGATTCATCTGTCCGGTGCAGGAAAGCATCGGCTACGAGATCGACCACTACCGGATCCCGCAGGGATACTGCCCCCAGTACCCTGACGGGCAGGACCGGAAGAAGGAAGATACCCAGACCGAGAACATGAAGTTCTACCGGGGCACCGCCTGCGGCGAGGTATATCCCGGGTATGACGGCGCTTTTGCCTGGGGAGAGTGCCGGCCCCGCCGCTGCACCATCAGGATCGGCTAGGTCAGGGAGAGGGGTGAAGGGAAGGGCCACCCGCTCCCCGCCGATGAGATCTCTTGTGACCGGGGGCAACACACCCATCCCACCGGGCGGGAATCGCACACTTTATCCCCGGCCAGAACCAACCGGAGCGCCGTGAAGATCCGGGTCCACGGCGAGACCTGCTACGTCCCCCGGGGAGCGTTCTTCGACGGCAACGTCCGGATCGAGGGGAACCTGGCGGCGCCGTTCGGCACCCATTTCTGGAAGAACCTCACGGTGAGCGGGGACCTGGAGCTGGGTCCCTGCTCCACCGTGGCGGGTCATGTTGCGTGCCGGAACGCCCTCATCGGCGGCCGGGCCATCGTGAAGGGGAACCTCACCGCGGAGGGGACGGTCCTCGTGTGCGACCGGGCGGTGATCCGGTCGATCCGGGCCGGTGGCGACGTGGTGCTGCGACCCGGGGTCATCACCGGCGACGTGGTGACGACGGGGATGATCACGGTGATCGGGAAGGTGCTGTCCGACCGGCTGGAGGGATCGAAGGTGGTGGTCCTCCCCGGCTAGGCGGCCGGGGTGGTTACCCTTCTGCCGGCTTCGTGGAACGTTCGGGCGCGGGCTGCGGGGCCGGTTTCGGCGTGGCCTCGGGGAGCCCCAGGGAGGCCACGCCGCAGACCTCGTCCCAGTCAACGAGTGTCTCCACGCATCCGTCCTTCTGGGTCACGATCCCGATGGCAGGGATCCCCTGCCGGTCGCACATCTCGAGGCCATCCTTCACCTCGATGATGCACCCGACGCCGATCATGGCTTCAGGCCCGTACTTCTGCACCATCCGCTGGATGAACGACGAGCCCGGCACAATGAACACCCGGTAGCCCATCTCCCGGAGCCGGGCGATGGCCTCTCCGGTCGTGCACTGGCCGCACTGCTTGCAGACAAGCCCCTCGGGGGTGAGATCGGCCGGGCACCGTGAGGACCGGAGACACTGGGGGAGGAAGATGGCCCTCTTCTCCACCGGGACCTTCTCGAACGTGGTGGTGTTCATGGAGTTCTGGAGCCGGATGAAGAAGGTGATCAGATCCTTCTCCGAGATGCCGAAGAGCCGGGTCAGGCCCCGCACAACCCCCTCCAGCATGTAGAAACCGCTCTTCAGGAGGCGGGGGAAGTAGAGGCGGCCCCTCCGGATCGAAAGGGCGGTCATCGCCACCAGGAAGAATGCAAAGAAGAGGAGCGAGAGGAGCACGACGACGGTAATCTCGCCGATGAGGACCATCACGCTGGAAAAGGTCAGCTCCACTGCCATTGCTGCTCCGGATCTTGGTGTTCCGGGATGATAACCTTCCCGTGCAGGGGAAGAGTTCCGGGGAGGATAACCTTCCCGTGCAGGAGAGAGATCCGACGGGAGTATTCCGCCTCGGTGGGCGGGGATCAGGGAAAGGGTTTATCGCCGCTTCCTGCGTTTTGTTTCGGCCAGCATGTCGTAAGGCGGCCGGTGGATGCCATCCTCGGTGATGACGGTCGACACGAGGGTGAGCGGGGTGACATCGAACGCCGGGTTCCGGACGCCGGCAGCGTCGGGGACAACCTGCCGCCGGCCGCAGGAGGCCACCTCTGAACGGGCCCGTTCCTCCACCACCACGCCGGCCGCGGTGGACTCCGGGTCCAGGGTGGAACGGGGTGCTGCCACGTAAAACGGGATCTCATGGTGCCGGGCACAGACAGCGTGCATGTAGGTCCCCACCTTGTTGAAGACGGCATCCCGGGTGATACGGTCTGCCCCGACGATCACGCAGTCCACCTCCCCGGCCTGCATGAGGGACGCGGCGGCACTGTCCACGATGA
>JAJRDC010000287.1 GCA_028678635.1 Methanomicrobiales archaeon | reverse complement strand
ATCGGCGTCCCCGCGGACCGGATCGTCATCGACCCCTATACCGGCGCCCTGGGCTACGGCTTCGAGTACTCCTACTCGGTGATGGAGCGGATCCGGTACGCAGCCCTGAAAGGGGATACGGACCTGGCCATGCCCGTCCTCTCGGCGGCACCCGATTCCCTGACAGTGAAGGAGGTGCGGGATGCCGCGCCATCGGAGCGCCAGGAGCGGGCCCTCTCATGGGAGTTCCAAGCCGCCTTCCCGTCGGCGATTGCCGGTGCAGACATCGTATGCGTCCGGCACCCCCTCTCGGTGAAGCGGCTCAGGGACGCCTGCCGCGCCCTCGTTCCCGGCGGGAACGGAACAGCGGCCCGGGGAGGCAGGTGAGGGGAGACTATGGCACTGAAAGCCCTGGACATCTACAAGCTCCTGCCCAAGAAGAACTGCAAGGAGTGCGGTTTTCCCACCTGCCTGACCTTTGCCATGAAGCTGGCCTCGGGAAAGGCCGATCCCGACGCCTGCCCGTACCTGGACGAGGCAACGAAGGAGCTGCTGAAAGGGGCGACCCGGCCACCCATCCGCCGGGTGAAGATAGGCGTGGGCGAGCGGTCCTTTGCCGTTGGGGAGGAGATCGTGTTGTTCCGGCACGACAAGTCCTTTGTCCACCCGCCGGGGATCCTGTTCCAGGTCTCGGACCGGCAGACGGACGAGGAGATCCGGGCCGTGGCCTCCCGGGTGAAGGACGAGGTCTTCCCCCGCGTTGGCGAGCTCCTCCGTGTGAACGGGATCGCCATCCGGAACGATTCCGGTTCCCCGGATACCTTCGGTAAGGCCATCCGGGTGGTGGAGGAGACAGCGGAGTTCCCCGAGGTGCTGATCGCGACATCACCTGCATCCCTGGAAGCGGCTCTGGCCGAGTGCGGCAACTACCGGCCCCTTCTCCATGCCGCCACCGCGGAGAACCATGAGGCTATGTGCGCGCTGGCGAAACGGTTCGGGGCTCCGCTGGTCGTACGGGCCCGGGGGATCGATGCCCTGAGGGACCTGGCAGGGAAGTGCGAGGCGGCAGGCGTCCGGGACCTGGTGCTGGACCCGGATCCCGAAACTTCGGGCGAGTTCCTGGAGGCCGCAACGGCCATCCGGCGCATGGCCCTGGCCCGCACGGCTCCGGAGCTCGGCTACCCGGTGTTTCTGGATGCCACCGTCCCGGGCCGGGAGGAGGCCACCCTCTCCCTGGGTATCCTGAAGTACGCCTCGGTAATGGTCACCACCCCACGGGAGCCGGCATCCCTCCTTCCTGCCCTCACCCTCCGGCAGAACATCTACACCGATCCCCAGAAACCGATCCAGATGACTCCGGGGATCTACAGGGTGGGGAATCCCGGGCGGGGCGATCCGCTGCTCCTCACCGTGAACTTCTCCCTCACCTACTTCACGGTCCTCGGGTACCTGGAGTCCTCCCGGATCCCCTGCTTCCTGCTGCTCGTGGACACGGAGGGGTTCTCGGTCCTCACCGCGGTGGCATCGGGGAAGCTGAACGAGAACCTGATCCGGGACTCGCTCCAGCGGTTCGGCGTGGAGGCCGAGACCGGCCACCGGACCCTGGTCCTGCCCGGTTACGCGGCCCCGCTGTCCGGAAGGGTGGAGGAGGCCACCGGCTGGAAGGTGCTGGTGGGCCCCCGGGACGCAGCGGAGGTGCCGGAGTTCCTTGAGCAGGCATGGAGGAAGGACGCAACCGGCGGGAGCCCGGGACCTGCCTCCGGCCCATGAGGGACGAAAAGGCATTACGGCAGGAGGGCCCACCCTCCCTCATGAAGGGTGAGTCCCGAGCAGCCCCGGACCTTCCCCGCAGGGCCTCCCGAAGGACCCGGAGCCAGCCATGCCGTCCGTAACATTCCTCCCCTCGTACCGGAAGATCGCCGTTGATCCGGGCACCACCATCCTGGCCGCCGCCCAGAAGGCCGGGATCCAGATGAATGTGGTCTGCGGCGGGCAGGGCAAGTGCGGGAAATGCGTCGTGTACCTGAAGTCCGGCCTCACCACCTTTGACCGGGAGAAGTACGGCCGGTACTTCACGGCAGGGGAACTGGAGAACGGCGCCTGCCTGGCCTGCCAGACCACCGTCGACGGTGATGTCCAGGTGCTGATCCCGGAGTCCACCCTGATCCAGGAGCAGAAGATCCTTGTCGAGTCCCTGGGGATCGGGACGGAGCTCTACCCCTCTGTCTGGAAGTATGCCCTCGAGCTCCTTCCCCCCTCCCTGGAGGATCCCTCGCCGGACCTGACCCGCCTCCTGTGGGGAATCCAGAAGAAAGGGGGGCCAGTGGCCGAGAAGATCTACGCCCCCCTGGAGGTCCTCCGGTCCATCCCGGCGGTGCTCCGGGACTCCGGCTGGAAGGTGACGGCAACGGTGGCGCTGGTCCCCGGCGGGTACCGGCTCATCAACGTGGAGAAGGGCGACACCTCCCGCTTCCTCTATGGTGCGGCGGTGGACCTGGGGACCACCACAGTTGTCGTCTACCTCCGGTCCCTGGTGGACGGGAAGGTGCTCTCCGTTGCCTCCAACTACAACCGCCAGATCAGCTGCGGCGAGGATATCCTCTCCCGGGTGAACTTTGCCCGGAAGGGCGGCCTGGACCGGCTGCAGCAGCTGGCCGCCGAGAGCATCGATACGGCCCTCACGGAAGCGGCGAACACTGCCGGGATCGACCGGGAGGAGATCTACGAGGTGGTCATCTCGGGGAACACGGTGATGACCCACATCCTGATGGGGATCGACCCGGCCTACATGATAGAGGAGCCCTATGTGCCGGTGGTCCGCCGCTACCTGACCGCCTCGGCCCACCGCCTGGGTATCGGCGTCAATGCGAACGCCGGCCTCTTCGTCTTCCCCGCCGTTTCTGACTTCATCGGCGGGGACGTGGTGGCCGACATCCTGGCGGCGGGCATGGCCGAGCGGGAGGAGGTCTCCCTCCTCATCGATATCGGCACGAACTTCGAGGTGGTGCTGGGCAACCGGGAGTGGATGCTCTCCTGTGCCGGCGCGGCGGGCCCGGCCCTCGAAGGGGGCGAGGTGCTCTTCGGAATGCGGGCCAACCCTGGCGCCATCGAGCGGATCTCCCTGGACCTGGATACCCTTGACCCCACCTACGAAACGATTAACCAGGTGAAACCCCGGGGGATCTGCGGTTCCGGGCTCATCGACCTGATTGCGGACCTACTCAGGGCCTGTGTCATCGACCGCACCGGCCGGATCAACACGGCCATCCATTCACCCCGGATCCGGGAGGGCGCCCACTTCCCGGAGTTTGTGGTGGCCTGGGCAAAGGAGACGGCGATAGGGAAGGACATCGTGATCACCGAGAACGATGTGAAGAGCCTGATCATGTCCAAGGCATCGATCCTGGCCGCCTGCTTCA
>JAJRDC010000118.1 GCA_028678635.1 Methanomicrobiales archaeon | reverse complement strand
TCAGTCTGGCGCTCTCCCAGTCTGAGCTACTGAGGCGTGATCTGAACTCTGGATCCTTCGGGGTAAAAAACTCATCGGTCATTCCATGGGCCCGCACGGGATGACCATTCTTATCATGCCGCGGGGGCAATATTCCGGGAATGAGGGGACTCCCGTTCCGGCAGGGAAAGACACGTTCTGAGATGGGGGAGGCCCTCCGGTCCCGCCGGGCCCGGGTGGTCCACCTGACCCACAACGACCTGGATGCCGCCGGTGCCGACGCCATCCACCGGATGAAGTACGGGGAAGTCTTCACCCTGTTCTCGTCGGTGGGGAACTTCGTCACCCTCCTCTCCACGGTGGTGGAAACAGAGGGCCGGGGGGATCTCCTTTCCCTCTCGGATCTGGGCTACCAGCAGGGAACCGAGCGGCTGCTCCGGAAGGCCCGCTCGCAGGGGTGGAGGGTGGAATGGCGGGACCACCATCGCTGGGAAGCGGGGGAGATGGAGGGGATCCGGCAGGTGGTGGACATTCTCCATGTGGACACGGACCGGTGTGCCTGCGGGATTGCGGCCGGTGATTTCCTGCCGGAAGATCCCCGGGCCGCCGAGGTGGCCCGGGTGGTGTGCGACTATGATCTCTGGAAGAACCAGGATCCCCGCTCCGCCATCCTGGGGAGAGTGCTCTCCAAGAACCGGAACCGCGACTACGTGAGGGACCGGCTCGCCGAGGGCGTGATCCTTGATGACCGGATCCGGGAGGAGTACCGGAAGATCGACGGGGAGATGCAGGGGATGATCCGCAGGTCCCTGGCCCGGACCAGGATCCTGGGGAACCGGTACCGGATCGCCTTTGCCCCCCTCTACGGGTACCCCAGCGAGACCGCCTCCGAGATCCGGAAGCAGTTCGGGTCCGACATGGAGGTGGTGGTCTCCCTGTCCGGCAAGTTCTCCCTCCGTTCGGTTCCGCCTGTCGGCCACCTGGTGGCACGGCAGTTCGGCGGCGGTGGGCATCCCCATGCCTCCGGGGGAACCTTCCCCTTCAGCCTGGTGGACCGGATCCGGTTCTTCCTGACGGGGGAGACCCCCCACTTTCACCGGCTGGCCGCGGTGGCGGACTCGCTGGGATGAGGGCCCGCTCCACCAGATCCACCCAGTACTCCCCGCAATCCCCGGTGCAGTATCCCCCGGTCTCGATCCTGTCCGGGTCCATGAGTTCCGATGCTGCCGCCAGGTCCCCCGTCGTGGCATCCAGGAGGGCAATGGAGCGGAGCCGGTACTCCTCCTGGAGACGGGACACCTCCGGAAGGAGCCGGGCCGAAAGGGCGATCCGGGGCTGGTATTCCAGGATCATCTCCAGGTCGTCCACCGTGGGATCCCGGACCATGTAGTATACCCGGGAACCCGCCAGGATCTCCAGCTCGCAGGGTTCCGCGGCCCCGGCCAGGATCACGTGGCCGCCGACGCTCCGGTCCCGCATCGCCCGCATGAGCACCCGGTATGCCCCGCAGACGGCATCGCAGGCCTCGTCGGGATCGTGGAAGTACACGTCCCTGATCTCCATCCGGTGGGGGGCCGGGATGCCCACCCAGGCCCCTTTCCGGGCCGCCACCACCTGCCGTGAGTCCCGTTCCACGTCAGCCGTGCGGGGATCCGGGTCATGGACAAGGACCCGGTCCCTGATCCCGGGGAGGGAAGCGAGCCACCGGCCCCCATAGAAAAGGCCTCCGGCGCAGGGGATGTCCACGTGTTCCTGTACCGAGAGGGAACGGTCCATGAGGTAGGTGGTGAGGTCCGCAGGTGATCCGCGCTGCTCCCTGACCCATTCCGCCAGCTCCCCGGCGGCAGGGACCTCCACCTCGGACCCGAACGACCGGACCGGCACCCTGCGGGGTTTCGCCATCGTGGTTGTATCCTATTTATAGCCGCAGCCATAAAACTCTAGAGGATGGAGCATAAGCCCCTGCTCGTGACCTGCGGGCTCCCGTACACGAACGGTCCGTGCCACATCGGCCACCTGAGAACGTACGTGCCTGCAGACTTCTACGTGCGGTTCCTGCGGCGGGTTGGCGAGGAAGTGGTCTTTGTCTGCGGTTCCGACAACCACGGCACCCCCATCGTGGTCATGGCCGAGGAGCTGGGGGTGACCCCCGCCGATCTGTCCCGGAAGTACCATGCCCATTTCGACGAGACCTTCCGGAGGATGGGGGTCCTCTTCGATCACTTCGGCATGACGGACGGGGAGACGAACCACCGGAGGACCCGATCGCTCGTCACGTCACTGCAGGAACACGGGTACGTGTACTCCCAGGTGATCCAGCAGAGCTACTGTCCGGTCTGCCAGCGGTCACTTCCCGATCGGTACGTGGAGGGACTCTGCCCCCACTGCGGGGCACTGGCGCGGGGCGACGAATGCGACCAGGGATGCGGCAGGCACCTGGAACCGGGGGAGATCCGGAAGCCGAGGTGCCGGATCTGCGGCACCCAGGCGGAGCTCCGGGAGCAGGAGCACTATTTCTTCCGGCTCTCCGCCTTCCGGGACTTCCTCCTCTCCTACCTGCCGGATCTTGGCGGGACCTCCAATGCCCGGAACTATGCCATCGGGTGGGTGAAGGAGGAGCTCCATGACTGGTGCATCAGCCGGACCCTGGAGTGGGGGGTGAGGTTCCCCGGGAAGGAGGATCTCGTGGTCTACGTCTGGGTGGATGCCCCCATCGGCTACATCTCCTTCACCGAGGAGTGGGCAGGGGAGACCGGCGGCGACTGGCAGCGGTTCTGGTGCCGGGACGGGGGGATCGTCCACTTCATCGGGTCCGACATCATCTACCACCACTGCATCTTCTGGCCGGCGCTCCTTTCCGGGGCCGGTTACCGGCCCCCCTCGGCCGTCGTGGCCAGCGGGATGGTGAAGATCGATGACCAGAAGTTCTCCAAGTCCCGGGGTTACGTGGTCTGGACCGGTGAGGATTACCTGGACAGGGGCCTGGACCCCGATTACCTCAGGTATTTCCTCCTCTCCTACACCAGCCACACGAAGGAACTGAACTTTTCCTGGCAGGGATTTGCCGAGCGGGTGAACAACGAGCTGGTCTCCACCCTGGGCAACTTCCTGTACCGGAGCCTGTATTTCGCAAAGCAGTTCTTCGGTTCCGTGCCGGAAGGGCCGGTGGACCCCGAGGTCCTGGACCGGATCGGAAAGACCCTTGACGGGGTGGAGGCGGCGGTCCGGGCGTATGAGTTCAAGGGAGCCGTGGACGGCATCATGGCTCTCGCCGCCTACGGGAACACCTACATCCAGAACCAGGCCCCCTGGAAGCTTGTGAAGACGGACCGGGCGGCGGCGGAAGCGGTGATCCGGAACTGCCTGCAGATTGTCCATGCCCTCACGCTCCTCATGGAGCCGGTGATGCCCTGCGCCGCAGAGCGGGCCTGGAGGATGCTCGGGCACACGGACCCGGTGGCGGCCCACGGGATCCGGGAGGGGCTGGAGCCGGTGCGGGCCGGAGCCCTCCCGGACCCGGCCCCGCTCTTCGCGAAGATGGAACCGGACCAGGTGAAGGGTCTCGATGACCTGGCAAAGAAGCGGGTAAAGGAGGCGAAGATGCGCGAACAGGAACGTACCGGGATCTCCATCGAGGAGTTTGCCCGGCTGGACATCCGGACCGCGAAGGTGATCTCAGCGGAACCGGTGAAGGGGGCAAAGAAGCTTGTGAAACTCCAGGT
>JAJRDC010000108.1 GCA_028678635.1 Methanomicrobiales archaeon | reverse complement strand
AAGGCCCTCACCTACGAGATGACCCGGCAGCGGAACGTGATCCGCCGGGGGCAGAAGGTGGAACGGGAGACCCGGCACTTCGTGGAGGCCCGGGGTGTCACCACCTCTGCCCGGTCCAAGGAGCAGGAGCACGACTACCGGTACTTCACGGAGCCGGACCTCCGGCCCCTGCAGGTCCGGGGCTGGGTGGAGGGGATCATCCTCCCCGAGCTCCCTGACGCCCGCCGGGAAAGGTTCATGGCCCAGTACGGCATCTCGCCGGAGCATGCCCGGACCCTCTGCGGGGAGCTGCGCCTGGCCGAGTTCTTCGAGGAGATGGCCCCCTGCGGGAACACACTCCTTGCCGCCACCTGGGTGGCCGACACCCTGCAGGGGGAGCTGAACTACCGGGAGATGGAGATCGGGAGGGTGCCACCGGGGCACTTCCGGGAGCTCCTGGACCTGCTCCAGCGGAAGGAACTGACCGACAAGGCCGCGGTGGAGGTGCTCCGCCGGATGCTGGACCAGTGCATGAAGGGGGAGACGGTGGAGACCCCGAGACAGATCATGGAGAAGAACGCTCTCGGAAAGACGGCAGGTGACGCCTTCACCCCGGTGGTCCGGGAGGTCATTGCCGGGTGCCCCGACGCGGTCCGGGATTACCGGGCAGGGAAAGGTGAAGCCCTGAACTACCTGGTCGGCCAGGTGATGAAGCGGACCCGTGGCCGGGCTGACCCGAAGGAGCTGACCCGGATCCTCACCGAGGAACTGGCCCGCGGGGGGTCGTGAGGCACCCATGAACCTGATCATCGCAGAGAAGAACCTCTCGGCGGCGCGGATCGCCCAGATCCTGGCCGCGAGGGAACGGGTGGCACAGAAAAAGGACGGCCCCATCTCGGTGTACACCTTCGGCGACACGGCGGTGGTGGGCCTGAAGGGGCACGTGGTGGAGGTGGACTTCGTGGAGGGCTACGCCGACTGGCGCAGCGAGGAACGGACGCCCCGGTCCCTCATCGATGCCCCCACCACGAAGGTTCCCACCGAGAAGAAGATCATCGGGACCATCCAGCGCCTGGCAAAGCAGGCCTCCCGTGTGATCATTGCCACCGATTTCGATACCGAGGGTGAGCTGATCGGGAAGGAGACCTTTGACCTGGTCCGGCAGGTGAACAAATCGGTGCCCATTCTCCGGGCCCGGTTCTCGGCCATCACCCCCCCGGAGATCACGGCAGCCTTCACGTCGCCCACCGAGCTGGACTTTGCCCTTGCGTCGGCAGGCGAGGCCCGGCAGGTGATCGATCTCGTCTGGGGTGCCTCCCTGACCCGGTTCATCTCCCTTGCCGCGAAACGGGGCGGGAAGAACATCCTCTCCGTGGGGAGAGTCCAGTCCCCGACCCTTGCCATGATCGTGGACCGGGAGAAGGAGATCGAGGAGTTCACCTCCCAGAAGTACTGGATGCTTTCCCTCACCACCGAGAAGGCAGGGCAGGAATTCCCTGCCCGCCACGAGGTGGCCAGGTTCGATGACAGGTCCCTGGCCGACGCGGCACTGGCCCGGACGAAACCACCCCTCCGGGTAACGGAGGTGAAGGAGGGGGAGAAGGTGGAGCGGCCCCCGTCCCCCTTCGACACCACCGGTTTTCTCGTGGCTGCCGGGCGCCTCGGGTTCTCTGCCCCCAATGCCATGCGGGTGGCCGAGGACCTGTACATGAACGGGTTCATCTCCTACCCCCGCACCGACAACACGGTCTATCCCCCGTCCCTCGCCCTGGACGGGGTGCTCCGGACCCTGGAATCCACCGAGTTCGGCGAGCTGGCCCTCTGGGTCCGGGAGCACCGCCGGCCTAGCCCCACCCGGGGCAAGAAGATCTCCACCGACCACCCCCCCATCCACCCCACGGGCGCCGGCCGGCGGGAGGTCCTGGGTGACGAGCGCTGGAAGATCTACGAGCTGGTGGTCCGGAGGTTCCTTGCCACCCTCTCCCCCGACGCCCGCTGGTCCACGGTGAAGGCCCTTCTCGATGCCGGCGGCGAGCCCTACGTGGCCACGGGCGCACGGCTGGTTGCACCTGGCTGGAGGAAGGTGTACCCCTACCGGAAGGCCGAGGACAACCTGCTCCCGCCCCTGTCCGCGGGGGAGGAGCTCCCCCTGAAGGACGTGCTCCTGGAGGAGAAGGAGACCCAGCCCCCGCCCCGCTACTCCCAGTCCCGGCTGATCCTGGAGATGGAGCGGCTGGGCCTGGGCACCAAGTCCACCCGGCACGAGGTGATCGCGAAGCTCCTCCAGCGGCGTTACGTGGAGGGAAACCCCCTTCGGCCCACGCTTGTGGGCCGGGCGGTCGTCGAGTCCCTGGAGAAGCATGCAGCCACCATCACCCAGCCGGATATGACCAGCCGGCTGGATTCCGACATGCAGGAGATCAAGGCAAAGAAGCAGACCCGGGATGGCGTGGTCACCGAGTCCCGGCAGATGCTGCACCAGGTCTTTGACCAGCTTGAAGCCCACGGGGACGAGATCGGGAAGGAGATCATGGGCCGGACCGACGAAGAGCGGACCATCGGGCCCTGCCCGGCCTGCGGGGGCGACCTCCGTATCCGGCAGATGGGGCCGGGCGGGCAGTTCATCGGCTGCAGCCGGTACCCGGAGTGCAGCTTCAACATAAACCTCCCCTCGCCCATGTGGGGGAAGGCGATAAAGACCTCTGATGTCTGCGGGGAGCACAGTCTCTCCCACATCCGGCTGATCCGGAAGGGCGCCCGGCCGTGGGAGATCGGCTGCCCGCTCTGTTCCCACATCTCCTCCAACCGGGAGGCACTCCTCCTGATCCCCCACGTCACCGAGGAGATCCTGGGCAGGCTCGCAGCGAAGCACATCTACACGGTGACCGATCTCTCCCGGATGTCGCCCGAATCGCTGGCCGCGGTGGCCTCCATCCCCCCGGAGGACGCAAAACAGCTCCTGGCAGGGGCCTCCGACGTGCTGGTGCTCCTGCGCCGCCGGTCCGAGCTCCGGAAGTTCGTCCGGGCCCACCTTCCCCCGAAACGGGGCCGGAGCCAGTCCGGGATAGTGAAGATCCTGTACTCCCAGGGGATCAACGATATCCGGGCCCTTGCCTCGGCAGACCCGGCGCTTCTCGTGGACGCCGGGATGAAGGAGGCCGAGGCGGAGACCCTCCAGCGGGAGGCACGGGCCCTCTGTGGCGACCGGGCGCTGCGCGAGGCCGGTGTCCCGGCGGCCAGCCTGAAGAAGTACCGGGAGGCCGGCATCACCTCGCCGGAGGACTTCTGTTTCCTGCACCCGGCGTACCTTTCCACGAAGACCGGGCTCTCCCTGGAGACGGTGTACCGGCACGTGGAGATGGTCTGTAAGACGATGGGGGTGAATCCCCCCGCCCGCATCACGAAGGATACCCTGCAGGAGGGACGTGCCGGGCTCCTCTCCCTCGGGGGAATGGACGAGGCAACGCTGGAGAAGCTCTACCGGGCCGGTATCGTGAACATTGCAGGCCTCCGGAAGGCGGAGGCCCCGGCGCTCGCCGCCGCAACGGGAATCCCGGTGGAGAGGGTGCGGCAGATGATCGCGGCGAGCCTGGCCCGCAGGGGAAAGGGATAACCGATCAGGGGAAAAAAAGGGATATCAGGATGGCCGTACACTGGAAACACTGGGTGCATGTGACCAAGCTGGACCCGGACCGGAACCTGGATCCCGCCCTGGTGGAGGGCGTGGTGACGAGCGGCACCGACGCCCTGATGCTCTCGGGCACCCAGAACGTGACCCAGGAGAACCTGGGCAAGCTCCTCGAGCAGGTGAAGGCGTACGGCCTCCCCCTGGTGGTGGAGCCGGCAGGGCCGGAGTCGGCCCGGTTCCGGGGGGTTGACCTCCTCTTTGTTCCCAGCGTGCTGAACAGTGGCGACGTGCAGTGGGTCGTGGGCAAGCACCGGGAATGGGTGCTCACCCAGAAGGTGGAGTGGGAGAAGGTGGTCCCCGAGGCCTATATCGTGATGAACGCCGACTCCGCCGTGGGCAAGGTGACCCGGGCCGACTGCAACCTGACCCCGGCCCAGGCCGCCGCCTATGGCACCGTGGCGGACCGCTACTTCCGGTTCCCCATCGTGTACATCGAGTACAGCGGGAAGTATGGTGACCCGAAGCTGGTCGGGGCCGTCTCCGACGTGATGGAGGATGCGATCCTCTACTACGGCGGCGGGATCGATTCCGCGGAGAAGGCGGCCGAGATGGCACGGCATGCCGATACGATCGTGGTCGGGAACGCGGTCTACGAGCGCGGCATCGATGCCCTGAAGGCCACGGTGCAGGCGATCCAGTAGGCGTCCCGGCGGGGGGATTCACCGGGCATGCCCGAGATTTCCATCGTCCTCGTCGAGCCCCTCCACGAGGGGAACGTGGGCTTTTCGGCCCGGGCCATGAAGAACTTCGGGTTCTTTCGGCTGATCCTCGTCTCTCCCACCCCTATCGGTGACCATGCCCGGGCCTGTGCCTCCCACGCGGCGGACGTGCTGGAGCATGCCGAGGAGATGACCCTGGACGATGTCGTTGCCACCCACGATCTCACGGTGGCCACGACGGGCGAGCTCTCCAAGTCGGTCTGCCATTCCATCCGGATGCCCTTCTCCACCCCGA